>JBFMDD010000200.1:0-16773 GCA_040754115.1 bacterium | reverse complement strand
ATGAGGATTCGGAAGGCTATAGAGCAAAGATTAGCAACAGACCCGGTAAAATATGGTGAGCCCTTAAGGAGAAGTTTACAAGGATATAGGAAGCTACGGGTAGGAGACTATAGAGTTATTTATAAGGATTGCCTTGGATTCCTGGTTGTTCGAGTAATCCTGTTGATGACTATTTTAATACAGAGTTTTGTCATGAACATGGCTTTTTCGAAGATGGTTCAGGAGATAATGTAGGGTTTGGTCCCAAAGGACGATTTTCAGAAGACCCAACGGGGAAAGGATATAGGTATGAGGATAAACATTACGATGATGATCTTATGAGAGAAGCCTTGAAGAATGTTGAAGACGGTAATTACTCTCTAATTATGCCCTGGAAGAAGAATAATTGCCAAGACTGGGCTGATCGCTTACGAAAGGAATATGAAAGGTTGAAGAAAGAAAAGCAATCTAAACGTAAACAGGAAGGATAATGAAAAAAAATATGATTTATATGATTGTAATAATTTCCCTATTGGTTTTTATCCTTAGCATTTTATCTTTAAAAGTGATAAAAGGATTTATTCCTTTACCTATAGGGGTAAGGCATGTTTTTAATCGCATAATTGCTCCAAAAGATTTATATTACCCTATAGTAACTGATAATTTTCTGTTTCACGAGAAGGGATTTACCAACACGTACTTATTGCATCCTAAATATCTTGATCTTTATGAGTTGGGTTTTTCATCAACTGGTGGAGAAGGTATCTCTTCAAAATATAAATTTAAAGGAAAAATACAATTAGAATTTTTTTGGAAAGATAAGTTGCTATTTAAAAAAATAGCATCTGCAATTGATACTGCTTGGTACGCTGAGGGTGATATGACAAAATATAAAGCAGTTTCTTTGATGAGTTTTGAGATTCCATTACAGAGGAAATATAAAAATGATGTTAGTATAAAATTGACTGTATTGGAGCCAGATCAAGAACTTAAAAAATATGGAGATTCAATTAAACTTTATATTGCTGTAAGTGCAACTCCATAAATATAAATAAAAAATAAGTGAAATAGAGTAAGGGACGTAGAGTAAGGGACGTAGAGTAAGGACGTAAGGGACGGGTTTAATTTTACTAAAAGGTGAAAAGCTACTCGAATGAAAAACAATATGAAAAACAGCGGTAAGAATGAACCGGTAAGAAGACAGTTTACGAAACGCCTTGTTAATCAGAAGGTTACAAACTAATTATTACCTCTGAGCAGCAGAGTAGGATAAGGGGACGGTGGTGCAGAAAGTGCTTAACAAATCAAGTGCAGAGAACAGGAAACCTTTATAATGGACAGTAATCCAAAATATTGGATAATGAGAAAAATGTCATTGACAAAGTTCGTCAAAAGTGATACACTTTGGATGGAGGGTAGAAATATGCCTACAAAAAATCCTCGTTTAAATGTGGTGCTTGAACCCAGTCTGTATAACGCCTTAACCGGTTTAGCATACAGAGAAGGTGTTTCTTTATCCATGATGGCAAGGGATTTACTAAAAGAAGCTTTAGAGATCCGTGAAGATGTCTACTGGCAAGAAGTAGCAAAAAAAAGAGAAGAAACCTTCTCTTATGAGAAAGCCTTATCCCATAAGGATATCTGGGAATAATGCCTTATAATTTGTTTTACCATCCAGATATACAGAAAGAAGATCTCCCGGATATTCCTAAAAATATAAAGATGAGGATTCGGAAGGCTATAGAGCAAAGATTAGCAACAGACCCGGTAAAATATGGTGAGCCCTTAAGGAGAAGTTTACAAGGATATAGGAAGCTACGGGTAGGAGACTATAGAGTTATTTATAAGGTTGATAAAGAAAATATCATTATTTTTAAAATAGGCCATAGAAAAGAAGTTTATAGCAAAATCCATCTGCGAATTGAAAAATATCCATAGAAAATAAAAGAAATAAGGGGACAGTTTAGACAGTTTACGAAAACACCTTGTTAATCGCAAGGTTACAGACTAATTATGGATGAAGTATTTACATATGAAAGCAAACTTAAAAGCTCCTTTAATTTTGTACTGAGTGAGGCAGATCAGTTATACCAGGGGCAAGGACGACTTAAAAAGACATATGAACGCTTGGCAAAGCGTTTGGACAAGTTGGATATTTCCTACAGCTTGGTTGGCGGTTATGCACTTATTCTACATGGAGTGCGCCGATTCACCGAGGATATTGATCTTCTAATCTCTCGTGATGGATTGACTAAACTCCATAAAGAGCTTATCGGCCAAGGTTATATTCGGGCTGCTCCAGGAAGTCGAAATCTTCGAGATGTTGAAACTGGAGTTCAGATTGAATTTGTGGTAACCGGGGAGTTTCCTGGAGATGGGAAACCAAAGCCAGTTGCATTTCCTGATCCGGAGGCAGGAGTGGAACTCCATGACGGTATCAAGATTATTAATCTTAAATTATTAATTGAACTTAAACTTGCTTCGGGTATGACTGCTAAGGCACGACTGCAAGATTTAGCAGATGTGCAGCACCTAATTCAACAGCATCACTTAACTTCTGATTTTGCTAAACAGCTTCACCCTTATGTGCGTAAGAAGTTTTTGGAACTGCTGTAGGCAAGGGGGCAGTTTATGAAACACCTTGTTAATCAAAAGGTTACAAACTAATTATTACCTCTGAGCAGCAGAGTAGGATAAGGGCACGGTGGTGCAGAAGGTTGTTTAACAAATTAAATTGATAGGAGAAGTACTATGAATAAGTCGATAGAAATGAGCTTTTTAACAGAAGAATTTATTCAAGAAGTAGAAAGGGCATTGGAGAAGATATGGAGCCATTAATTGTCACTGCGGTGACATTTTTAAGAAAAAGAGGACTAATTTTGTCACTGTAGTGACAAGACAAAAAGGGGGGAACCATGAACGGTGATATCATTGTACCATTAACAGTGCAATAGGAGGCGATAAAGATGGAAAATTACCTATTAAAACACTCTCAGGAGTTCTCTGAAAAATATCCGGGAAAATATATTGCCATCATTAAAGATGAGCTTGTAGCCATTGGCAATAGCAGTATAGAAGTATTCAAAAGAGCCAAAGAAGAGTATCCAGATGAAGAGGTATCTATAACCTATATTCCTACTGATGAGGAGATGGTAACCTTATTATGAAGTTTCCTTACATTAAATTTATAGGAATTGGTTTTAATGTTATCGGTAGACTTGATATATTTAATAGGTTTAAGGTTTGTTTTGATGAGGAAGAAAAGATGGTAGAATTCCAAACTAAAGCACATTTAAATACGAAAGGAAGGTAGTAAGGATGAAGAAGGTTGTAAAAGGGATGGTAGGGCTATTGATAGCCCTGATAATAACTGGTTGTGCTAAACAGGAAATCCGAGAGGTGGTGGTCTATACCTGTCTTGATCAAATCTATTCTGAGCCTATCCTCCAGGAGTTTGAAAAGAAGACAGGGATCAAGGTTAAGGCTATTTATGACACTGAGGCAACTAAGACTACTGGGATGGTGAATAGACTTATTGCAGAGAAGAATAATCCTCAATGTGATGTCTTCTGGAATAATGAAGTCGGACGGACGATTATCTTAAAGGAGAAGGGAGTGATTACCTCTTACCATTCACCTTCAGCCAAAGATATTCCTGCTCAGTTTAAGGACTCTGATGGGTACTGGGTTGGTTTCGCTGCCAGGGCAAGGGTGATTATCTATAATACCGAATTGGTGAAGGATGAGGAAGCACCTAAGTCTATCTTTGATCTGACTCTACCTAAGTGGAAGGGAGAGGCTGCTATTGCCAATCCCTTGTTTGGAACTACCCTTACCCATGCAGCAGCCCTATTTCAACTTTTAGGTGAAGAAAAGGCTAAGAGATACTTTGCTGACCTGAAGGCAAATGAGGTAGTGATTGTTGATGGCAACTCGGTTGTTCGAGATCAAGTGGCTGATGGGGAGTTAAAATGTGGGTTAACTGATACAGATGATGCCAATGGAGCTATTGAAGATGGGAAACCAGTTAAGGTGGTCTATCCAGATAAGGATGGTATTGGTACCTTAGTTATTCCCAATACAGTCTCCCTGGTAGCTGGGTGTCCTCATCCTGAAGAAGGGAAGCAACTTATTGATTACCTGTTGAGTCCAGAGGTAGAAGAAAAATTAGCCCATTGTCGGTCGGTACAGATACCACTTCATCCTGGGGTTAAGACTCCAGCTAAGGTACTACCAGTAGAGAGTATTAAGGCAATGGAGGTCGGTTTTGAGGAGATTGCCTCTAAGATAGAGCCAACAGCTAAGTATTTGCAGAGGAAGTTTATTGATTAGGTGCAAGGGATAGGGTACAAGGTGCAAGGGACAGAGAAAGCATGAGCCGTGTGCCATGAACCAGTGGAGAGAAGATCAATGTTGAAAAGATTCATTTTTATCGGAACCATAATTTCATTTATCATTATTGCCTTGCTGCCAATTCTATGGATGTTTAGTAATTCATTGGTAGTTGATGGTAAATTATCTTTAAGAAATTACTGGCAGGTATTGAGTGAGGCAAGACAGTTTATTCTACTCAAAAATAGCCTTTTGGTAGCAGGCTTGAGTACATTCTTGGCTATACTCATTGGAGTACCTATAGCCTTATTCATCAGCCGAACCAATATGCCGTTAAGAGGAGTATTCACTGCCTTGTGTGTCGTCCCTTTGCTTGTTCCACCTTATATAAACGCTATCGCCTGGATTCATCTTCTGGGACAGAGAGGTGTGCTTAATATATTCCTTATGAGAATGTTAGGGTTAGAAGAGCCGTTACTGACTATCTACGGAATTTGGGGTGTGATATTTGTCTTGACCTTAAGTTATTTTCCATTTGTTACCTTGCTGACTGCAAGTGGGCTAATCACAATAGACCCAAAGTTAGAGGAGGCTGGAAGGTTGTATATCTCTGAGTTTAAGGTGTTGAGAAGGATATCCCTGAAATTAGTTATACCCAGTATCCTATCTGGTGCTCTATTTGTTTTTATCTTTGCTATTGCTAACTTTGGTGTGCCAGCACTCTTGCGGCTTCATGTATATCCCATTGAGGTCTTCTCTCAGTTCTCTGCATTCTTCAACTTTCAGGCAGCAACAGCTACAGCACTTCCTTTGGTAGTAATAACCTTAGGGGTAGTTTTCCTCCAGAGGCTCTATATGAAGAGAAGAGCGTATATGACTGTTTCAAGTGACTGGTCTCAGCCAAGAATAGTAAATTTAGGAAACTGGAGGTGGTTAGCATTCATTTTCTGTCTCTTAATCATCTCTCTTTCGGTTATCCTGCCTGTAGGTGTTCTTATCCATAGATCAGCCTCTTTGGAGGCTTACAGAACAGCTTTTGATACAGCTAAAGGAGAGATAGCAAACAGCCTTTGGTTTTCCGGGTTAGGGGCTACAATGATGGTAGCTCTGGGCTTGGTAATAGCTTATATAGTAGAGAGAACCAAGGTACGAGGTCGAGGAATATTGGATATATCTTCTATATTGCCTTATGCCATCCCTGGGACAGTATTAGGAGTAGGTTTGATTAGTTTGTGGAATCGACCAGTACCCTTCAGTTATATCTATAGTACCTTAGCTATAGTGGTTCTGGCTTATGTGGCTCGATTTATACCTTTTTCTGTAAAGGCATTGTCATCATCCTTTAGGCAATTAGACTCATCTTTAGAAGAGGCAGCAGTAGTTAGCGGGATTTCTTGGAGGCGTACAATGACTGGGATAGTTATACCTTTGGTCAAACAAGGTCTATTTACTGCCTGGTTGCTCGCTTTTGTCTTGTGTATGGGTGAACTGGCAGCATCAATATTGGTCTGTCCAGCAGGAAGCACTACCCTTCCAGTGAGGATATTTACCCTGATGCATTATGGACCTGATAAGTTGGTTGCTGCCTTATGTGTTATCCTGATATCCATTATCCTTCTTCCCATAGTTATTTTTGGAAGAATGATGAGAAAAACGGTGGAGGTCTTTTTAGATGGCACAGGTAGAATTGAGAAATGTTACTAAAAGATTTGGCAAGGTCACAGCAGTTAAGGATTTATCCTTTGATGTTCAAGAAGGAGAACTTTTATCCATTCTGGGTCCATCTGGTTGTGGTAAGACTACTACCTTACGGCTGTTGGCAGGTTTGGAATTGCCAGATGAGGGAGAGATTCTTTTTGATAATCAGGTTGTCAGTAGACCACTAAAAGGAATATCCCCAGAGAAACGGAATGTAGGAATGGTCTTTCAAAATCTGGCTCTTTGGCCTCATATGACTGTATATAAGAATGTTGAGTTTGGATTGAAGGGCGCAAGGCACAAGGGACAAGGTACATGGGACAAGTCGGATCTTCGAAAGAAAGTTCATCAGATGCTTAAACTCCTGGGGATAGAAACCTATGCTAATTCATATCCACATCAGCTTTCAGGTGGAGAGAGACAGCGGGTAGCTTTGGCGAGGGCACTGGCTTTGGAACCTAAGATTCTCTTATTAGATGAGCCTCTCAGTAACTTAGATGAGCATTTGAGCTTAAGACTTCGAGATGAGATAGTTAATCTACATCAGAGGCTTGGGATTACTACTATCTATGTTACCCATGACCAAGGAGATGCACTGAGTGTTACTGATAGGGTTATGGTTATGAATGAAGGGGAAATAGAGCAAGTAGATACACCTTATGAGATCTATAATAGACCAGCAACTAAGTTTGTTGCCTCTTTCATCGGATTTAGCAATATCTTAGAAGGAAAGGCAGTTGGTCTCAATCGAGTGGAGACAAAGATTGGTACTATCGAATGCGATCTCTCTGATAAAAGGGATAAGGTAACTCTACTCATTCGACCAGAGAATTTAAGGATAAGTAATGATGGTGAGATATTAGGTAAGGTGGGTCAGGGAACCTTCAAAGGTGATCGGTGGTTATATCAGATGGCGGTAAATGGTTGTTCTTTGACAGTTCAAACTACTGAGCGACTTGAAGAAGGAGCTGAAGTCAGACTAACAATAAGCTCAAGACCAGCTATTATTGAGGATTGATAAGGAGAAGGAGATGAGGAAATTGCAAATACTTAAAGGACTATTTCTGTTGTTCTCCTTTTTAGTAGTTGTAGAAGGGGTTTTTTTAACAGAGGGAGCAACTAAAGAGACAGAGTCAAAGGCTAAGAAAGAGAGGAATATTTATACAACCTGGCATGGAAACTTAGAGGTAGACAAATGTGGGTCTGCATGGTTGATTAAAAGGTTTATAGATAAAGAGGCTAAGTTTAAGTTCTTCAAACATGGTACCTTAATCAAGGAAGGAATTCCTTTTGATACTCCAACTGCTAAACTAAGACAATCTCGAAATATGTCTACCTTTGAGGTTATCATTCAAAAGTATAAGATAGATGATCCAGTTATAGATAGGATAGCCAAGATAGTTCGAGATATAGAGATAAATATCTGGGGTGAGAAGGTGACTGAAGAGGCTTTAGGATTGCAGGCCATCATTCGAGGGCTAAACCTTATCTCAAAGGATGACTACGAATGCCTGGAAAGAAGCTTTATTGTATTTGATGCACTTTATGCAGATGTAAAGTCTCAGGCTGACTTTGAAAAGAAGGAAAGATGAAGAAGAGAATATGGAACACGGTGCAAGGAGCAAGATACAGGAAGTTCAGGTCGGTGATAATCAGCCTGATTCTCATGGGAAGCTATGGGATACTTGTGGCAGAGATTGACAAAGAAACTCCGAGTAAAAGAGAGAGTAAAACTTTAGCAGATAATGTCCAGGGGAAAATAGTCTTCTCCTCTTATCGTTCTGGTAATTGGGAACTGTGGTCAATAAATCCAGATGGGAGTGAATTAACTCAACTGACCTATACCAAAGATGAGGAGAGAACACCTGCTTGGTCTCCGGATGGTAAGAAAATTGCTTATTCTACTAATAGGGGTGAGATTTGGATAATGAATGCTGATGGAACTGGAGCTAAAAAATTACCTTTAAATCTTGAGAGAAATAATCAGCCAGTCTGGTCTCCAGATGGGAGATCAATCATCTTTGTCTCTTATGTTGTGGTTCCAAAGGAAGATAGCGATATCTGGATTTGGGAGCTTGGAGAAGAGACTAAGAAAGTAAGAAGGATGATCTCTCAAAAGGAGATGGAGGGATACCCCTCTTTTTCTCCTGATGGGAAACAAATTGCTTTCACAAAGCTTATGCTAAGATTACCAGAGAGGATAGTTGAAGAAATTTGGATATTTGAGCTGGAGACAGGTGAATGTGAGCAGATTACTACTATAGGTGCTGATATCTTTCAGATTGACTGGTCTCCATTAGGAGATAGATTGGCATTTGCCTCTAATCAGACTGGTAACTATGATATCTGGACAATAACCCTTGATGATAGAGAGCTTAAGCAGTTGACTAATGATCCAGCCTTTGATGGAAATCCTTCCTGGTCACCTGATGGCTCAAAAATAGTCTTCGTATCCACTCGTAGTGGAACTAAGGAGCTTTGGATAATGAATGCAGATGGAAGTGGAAAACAACAATTGACAACCAATAGTATCTGTAGTAAGGATCCTGCTTGGTCTCCGGTGAGGGAGGAGGGAAAAAGATGAGAAAGATTTTAGGAGTAGTAATTTTATTGATGATGATGCTAAGTTATGCCCTTGGAGAAGAGTTGGCTATTACCCAGGTTTCCATTGACTCTAATCTCTTCAACCCCAGTAAAGGTGAAAGTGTTAGAATCTTCTACCATCTATCCAAAGATGCTATGGTTTCAGTTAAGATTTTTGATGCAGACTACTACTTAATTAGGGAATTATTAACTAACGAAAAAAGATTTAGAGGGATAAATAGTATATCATGGGATGGTAGGGATATAGAGGACAAGATCGTTCCTGATGAAGCATATTATTTTATTATTGAAGCACAAGATGAACTGGGAGCCAAGGCAGTCTATGATCCCACTACATTCTCAGGTGGTGAGGTAGTCTTTGTTCCTGTTCTCTTACGCAACTTTGATCCAAAGACCAAAGATGTTCACTATCAATTACCTAAACCAACTCGAGTGAGGATCAGGGCTGGAGTTCACGATGGCCCTCTGTTGAAGACTATCTGCGATTGGGAACCTCGAGTTGCTGGTTCACATACAGAAAAATGGGATGGTATGGATGAATCTGGAATCATAAGAGTAAAAGAACAAAGGGGATTTAATTTGACCATCAGTGCCTTTACCCTGCCAGAGAACAGTATTATTACTATAGGAAATAAGGAGTTGAAATATATTCAGTACAAAAAACCTATTACCAGGAAGAAGAAGATAGCAATGAGTAAATCCCTTCCTCGAGCAGATGTCAGGATTCATAGCCATTATAGGTTCTCAAGAACTATGGATAGATCTTCAGAATTCCGGATTGAACTTCCTCCAGAGACAGAAAGGGATAAAAATGGTATTCCTGTAATAAGAGGAGAGGTTGAGCTAAGGATTATCTTAGATGAAGTAAGCAAAAGGGTTCTCTCTGAGAGTAGGTTTGAGTTGGTCCTTTATGTGGATAATGTCCTCTGGGGAGAAGAAGAACAAGGGTATGAACCATATACCTGGATATTAGATACTAAGAAACTGAGGAATGGAGAACATACCATTACCATAAATGTGGCTACCCTTACCGATCAGGTAGGAGCAGCCAGTCTAAAGGTAAAGGTGAATAATTAATACTACCAGGAGGCGGATGGGATGAAGAGAAGATGGTGGAAGAGTATAATCAAGCTATTAATAATTTCTCTTTTAGTTCTGTCAGTCTTGGAGGCAGAAGCTAGTGAGGTAAAGATTGGATCCCTAACTACCACTGCTGGTTATGAATTTACAGTTGATATGTACATTGAGGGAGTAAATAATCTTTACGGTGCAGCATTTGATTTAGTATACGATGATAATATGATTGGGGTTGTAGATAATGATGGTAATCCATCCAATGGAATACAACCAAAGATTATAGAAGGGACAATTTTGAATGAAGGTGGATCTGCACCTACTATATTGCTTTCAGCATTGGAAGATGGTAATCGAGGCAGATTGGTAGTTGGATTCGTGCGCTCTGGCCAAATAGGTGGAGTAGATGTTAGTACTGAAAAGAAATTATTATCCATTACTTTCAAGGCTCTTAGTTCTGGTTCAACCAGTATAACCTTTGCCAATCATAACTTAAGAGATTCAACTAATGCAGATATCTCTGTTGATTCTTGGGCAGAGGCATTAGTAAATATCAATCCAGTAGGACCAAAGATTACTAAAATTTTACCTACTTCTGGACCTATAGGAACTACTGTGACTGTAGAAGGCGAAAATTTTGGCACAACAGAGATTATAAAGATTGACTTTGGCACTACTGAAACTATTACTACTACCTCAAGTACTAATGGAACATTCTCTTGTTCCTTCATCGTTAACGAACAACCAATTGGAGCAACGGTTATCACCGCTACTGGTTTACTTTCAGGTTTAGTAGGGACAGCTACTTTTACTATAACACCCACAGTTAAATTTGCTGAACATCTTGGTGAAGTAATTGTTTATCCAAATCCGTACAAAGCTTGGAAGCATGATCATATTACCTTTGGACATCCAAGAGAAGTCGATAAGAGATTGACCGCTTACGCTACAATAAAAATCTTTAACATAGCTGGTGAGTTAGTTAGAACTCTTGAGGTAGTACCAAGCGACAACGGTGAAAAGATATGGAATGTAGACAATGATTCTGGAGAAAAAGTAGCCAGTGGGATCTACATCTATCTAATCACTAATCCTAAAGGAGAGAAGTGCATCGGTAAAATCGGAATTATAAAATAAGGGCATATGCCCTAATAGTAAATAATACCTGTTCTTCTTTTTTTCTTTATTTTCTTTGAGAAAACATACTCTCCAAACAATCTCTTAACCATAGAATATCTTCCTTCTACTTTCCATCTTTTGCCATACCCATTTTCCTTTTTCCACTTTTCCTCATCCTGGAGATATTCCTTAAGTGTCTTTAATCTCAAAAGACGCGCCTCTATCTTCTCTTTTTCCTCTTTGGTTTTTGGTGGTGATCTCCTTAATCTTTTCGATTCCTTTAATTTTTTATTGCTATTTTATTCCTTTGATGGTATAATTTTAAAATAGAGTTTTGATGGATGTAATTTGGATTTGGTGCTCTGAATGTTGATATGATATATGAAGTAGCTGACTTAAAATCCTTAGGACGAAATCTTAAGCCAGGTGGAGAAACTTTTTATGACCCTGAAGAGTTTGAATCTTTATTATGCCAACTTAAGAATATAGGAAGGTTAAAAAAACAAATCCGGAGGTGGCCAAGCAGCTAATACTATATTTGCCTTATCCAGGATGGGTTTTAATACCGGATATATAGGAAAGGTAGGAGAAGATGCAGATGGAGATTTTTTAATCCACAACTTAGGAGAAGTAGATACCAGTCAAATATTACGAGAAGGAAAGAGTGGAATATGTATAGCTATATTGGACAAGTTCAAAGATAGATCAAATGTTATTCTATACCCAAGCTGTAATGATACCTTGAGTTATGAAGAGCTAAATTTAGATTATATCAAATCTAATAGGTTTTTGCATCTAACCTCCTTTGTTGGTGATATTCCATTCCAAGCTCAAAAAAGACTCGTTAAAGGACTACCATCCTCCATCAAGATAAGTTTTGATCCGGGTGAGATATATGCAAGGAAAGGTTTGGATGAGTTATTACCAATAATAAGCTATACCTTTATCATATTCTTGAGCGATTTCGAGGTTAAGTTACTTACTGAGAAAGATTATAAACTTGGATCAAAACAGATTTTATCGTTAGGTCCTGATATTGTTGTTTGTAAAAGAGGAATTCAAGGATCATATATTCTAACTAAGGAGACAGAGTTTGAGATTCCTACAGTTAAGGTAAGTGAAGTTGTGGACAAAACAGGAGCTGGTGATGTATATGCAGCAGGTTTCTTAGCAGGTTTGCTTTTATCATGGAAGTTAGAGAAGTGTGCATCATTTGCTACCAAAGTAGCATCTTTGAGCATAACTGGATATGGAAGAACTAAGTATCCCAACAAAAAGTTATTGCAATTACTAAATTTTTGAGATGGAAAATAAGATTTATGTTGATGTAGTGTTTAACCTTCCAATAGACAAATCATTCTCTTATTCAGTACCTGAAGAGATACAAGACAATATTGAACTCGGAAAAAGGGTATTGGCTCCTTTTGGGAAAAGACTCCTTACTGGTTATATAGTAGATATCCTACAGGAATGTAAAGGAGATTATCATATAAGGTCTATATTGGATGTTCTTGATGAACATCCAATCATAAGTAAAGAGATGTTAACTTTGAGTAAATGGATGGCAGAGTATTATCTTTCATCACTTGGAGAGGTTATTGAAGCCACAATCCCTCCTAAGATCAACCTCTTTGATAAATGTAGAATAAAGTTATTAAGATATCCAGAGGATATGAATGTAATGAAGATTAAAACACCTATACAGTATAAGGTCTTAATGTGTTTAAAGAAGGAGATGAGTTTAAGTAGATTAGAAAAGATCGTTGGAAAGAAAGGGTTATATTCTGCATTGCAAGTTCTATCCAGAAAAGGGTTAATCCAGATTATAAATAAGTCCATTAGCCATAAAGAGGTAGAACCATCCCAATTCCCATCTACTCCCTTTATTCCAACTAAGGAACAGGCAGAGGCCTTAGCCAATATGGATAAACATATTAACAGTGGCCAATTTGGTGTATTCCTATTGCATGGTATAACTGGTAGTGGTAAAACAGAGGTATATCTACAAGCAATTGATAAAATATTATCTCAAGGGAAGGATGCTATAGTTTTAGTCCCGGAGATATCTTTAACTTCGCAGACAGTAGCACGGTTCAAATCAAGGTTTCCTAATAAGGATATTGCTATCTTGCATAGTAAACTCTCCTGTGTTGAAAGATATGAAGAGTGGAGAAGGATATATCAAGGTGAGGTATCTATTGTAATTGGAGCAAGATCGGCTGTATTTGCTCCTATTAAAAATCTTGGTCTGATTATATTGGATGAGGAGCATGAAAGTTCATATAAGCAGTACGATACTGATCCGAAGTATAATGCCCGTGAAGTAGCCATTATGCGTGCAAAGATATCTTCCGCATCTGTTCTGTTAGGAAGTGCTACACCATCCTTAGAATCTTATCATAACTGTAGTATTAATAAGTTCAGATATGTTAAACTCCCATTTAGAATTGATAATCGCAGGTTACCAACTATAAAGATAGTTGATATGTGTAAAGAAGCAAAGAAAGGAAACAAAGGTATCTTCAGTACTCTACTTGAGTCATCAATAGCTGAAAGGTTAAAGAGAAAAGAGCAGGTAATCCTGTTCTTAAACAGGCGCGGATATTCCACCTTTATCCAATGTAAGGAATGTGGTTTCACCATACTGTGTCCCCATTGTGAAATTACCTTAACCTACCATTTTCAAGATCTGACACTCAGGTGCCATTACTGTAATTATAAAATCTCTGCACCCAAAATTTGCCCTAAATGTAGAGGAGATAAACTTACCCATGGTGGAGTAGGAACACAGAAGGTTGAAAAGGAGCTACAAATACTATTCCCAAAAGCAAGAATTTCCAGAATGGACTTAGATACTACAAAAAGGAGGTACTCCATGGACTCTATTCTATCCTCATTCAGAACAGGAGAGATAGACATCTTAATAGGAACTCAAATGGTTGCTAAAGGACATGACTTTCCCAAAGTTACCTTAGTAGGTGTAGTATCTGCTGATACAGCTTTGAACATTCCAGATTTCCGTAGTGCAGAGAGGACATTCTCATTACTTACCCAAGTTGCTGGTAGAGCTGGACGTGGAGAAATACCAGGAGAGGTAATCATTCAAAGTTATACCCCCAAACATTATGCTATCCAGACAGCAAAACAACATAATTACACAACCTTTTATAGAAAAGAGATTCAATTCCGTAAAGAGTTAAATTATCCACCTTTCCTTAGATTACTAAACATCGTTATCAAAGGGAAGGATGAAAGAAGGGTTACTAAAATGGCTGAACTGATAGGCAATGAGTTAAGAACGAAAAAAAAGAACTACCAATCTCTTTATATCTTAGGACCTGCACCCTGCCCTCTTTATAAGATAAGGGGATATTATAGATGGCAGATAGTAACCAAAGGCAAGAGGACAGATTGGCTCAGGGAGGTAGTAAAAAAGAGCCTATGTTCAATCAAAGTTCCTAATGGTTTGAACATTAGTATAGATATGGACCCGGTTGGATTGTTATAAAATTTTTCGCTCATGTTTTAAATTTTGTGCTTTATAAATCTTGATATTTTGCCGATATTAAGAATGAGGGGGTGTAAAGAAAGCAGAATACATCTTACTACTTATTACAAGGAGGATTAATAAGATGAGCTTTATGGAAACATTAGCCTTAGTAGGAACAGCATCTACTATATAGAGATAATAGAGAAAGAGAGCAATTTAACGCGTGAGATGATTAAAGAAACAACTAAATATTTAGGTGATTTGATTGTTGCAGTAAAAAGATGAGATTAGACATTAAAATGTTACAGAAAAAACTATCTTATGAGGAGCTGAAGAGAAGGAATCAGGAGTTGGAGAGGAAACTTTCTGATGCTCTGAACCTGATTGAGACCTTAAGGGCTGGCCAGGTAGATACCATATCTGCAAAGAAAGAGAAGAAGATCCTCCCTCTCTTCAGGAAAGAGATTGACCGTATCTACCGAACTCTGCTTGAGTCAATGAATGAGGGACTGATAGCCTTTGACTTAGATGGTCTGATAACCTTCACCAACAAGAAGATTACCCAGATGTTAGGGTATACACATCCTGATGACCTCATTGGCAAAGAGATCACTGAATTTCTAAGTCCTTCCAACAGAAAGAAGGTTCAGGATAAAATAGCCCATGCCAGAGTTGATAAATCAACCTCTACCTATGAACTTGAGTTTGATAAGAAGGAAGGTTCTATTCCTATCTTGATCAATCAGACCCCTCTATTGAATAAAAAGAAAGAGGTGGATAGCCTATATTGGACCATTACTGACCTAAGTCAACTTAAGAAGGCATTTTCTAAGATTCAAGTGAAGAGTATGCAGCTTGCGAGACTGTATGAGATCTCTACCGATATGGTCAAAGCACTCAATCTTGATGAGAGGCTGAGACTCATCCTCAATGCTACCGAGGAGCTAATGCAGGCTACTGTCACCTCCCTGATGTTGATTAATAAAGAGACTAACAAACTAAAGATTAATGTAGCTAATGGTATATCCGATGAAGTAATTAAAGAGACAGCTTTAGAGATAGGCCAGGAGATTGCTGGTTGGGTGGTTAATGAGAAGAAACCAGTAGTTGTTGCTAATATTGAGGAAGACCCTCGGTTTAGAAGACCTAATCTACCCCGGTATAAGACCCGCTCCTTCATTTCTGTCCCCCTCATCTTAGAGGATGAGGTACTTGGTGTATTAAATTGTACCGATAAAAAAACTTACCAAATCTTTACTGAAGAGGACTTAGAGTTGATGAAGATGGTAGCCACATTTGCTGCAGTCATCATCAAGAATACAGAACTCTTTGACAACTTACAAAGGGCCAAAAGTGATTTAGAGAAACTGGACCAATTAAAGTCTGACTTCGTCTCCTCTGTATCCCATGAACTGAGAACCCCTCTGACTACCATCAAACAGTTTACCTCACTCATTTCACGGGAGATTCCAGGTAAGATTAATTCTGAACAGAGGGAGTATCTCCAGATTATCTCAGGTAACATTGACCGCTTAACACGGATAATCAATGATCTCTTGGACATCTCCAAGATAGAGGCAGGTAGAATCCAGTTAAACCGAGCTTTTTGCGATCTTGTTACCTTAATTCACCAAACTACCGAATCCTTAAGACCGCAGGTTATCGAAAAGAAGATTTCTATGAGACTCTTACTTCCTAAATATCCTTTAGAGGCATATATCGATCCTGATAGGATCACTCAGGTTCTCATCAATCTATTAGGAAATGCCCTCAAGTTTACCCCAGAGGGAGGAAAAATTATTATTAAGGTGGCTGAAAAGGACCAAGATATAGAGGTGATGGTAAGTGATACTGGGATAGGGATAGCCAAAGAGGACCTACCTAAGATCTTTGACAAGTTTACCCAGTTTGGTAGAGAGCCTTCTGAACGCCCCAAGGGTACTGGACTTGGTCTGGCAATAACCAAACACATCATAGAGATGCATAGGGGAAGGATTTGGGCAAGTTCAAGACCGGCTCAGGGAAGTAAGTTCACCTTTAGCCTTCCCAAGTATGATGAAGAGGCAATCTTCAAAGAGCATCTATCTTGGGTTACAGAGAAGGCTAAAAGGGAACATACACTCATCTCCCTTATCATAATGAAGGTATCTAACTTCACCCAAATCCAAGAAAGGTATGGGAAAGAAGAAGGTTGGAAGGTATTAAAGGAGATAGAAGAGATAGCTCAGCGGACTGTCAGACGCGGGGATGATATAGTAGTGGGCTACCAAAAGGGTAAGTTAGTAGCCATCTTAGCTGAGACTCATAAAGATGGAGCCTTGGCTATCCAGCAAAGGACAGCAGAGAACATAAATGTTACGGGTTAAACCTTCTGCCAAAATCTCTTCGCGCAAATAATCATGGACATAAGCCTCTAAAGATTTCTTACACTCCTGGTCATTTTGTAAGTAATGGATAGGTATCAACCCATGATTTAA
>JBFMDD010000199.1:0-6205 GCA_040754115.1 bacterium | reverse complement strand
AAGATATGCCCTTTTATCGACTGGTTAATGACCCCCTGGGTTGTCTTTTGGGACTCCAAAATGTCAACAGAAACAAAAAGATGGCAAGAAATGAGGTAAAGCAATGCCTGGGACCATAGATATAGCCGTAAGTCCTACGCAACGCTCTCTATGAAAAGTTAAATAGTATTAAAAAATTTACTTGACATACGATATTTTGGGGTATATAATATATTCTACTACAAGATAAGCTATTTTTTAATTAAAAACAATACCTTATTTCACTGGTTGCAAGTACAAGTGAAATAGATTATATAAAATGGGAGGGATTTAAGATGGAATTGTCAACAAATGCGCGTAGAGTGTTGGAGAAGAGATATTTAAAAAAGGATGAAGATGGTAACCCGATTGAAACTCCGGAAGATATGTTTAGGCGGGTGGCAGAAAATGTAGCCCAGGCAGATAAAAATTATAACAATAAAGCAGATGTAAAAAGGAGAGCCGAAGAATTTTATCAACTGATGACCAACCTCGAATTCTTACCCAATTCACCTACCTTAATGAATGCAGGACGGGAGTTACAGCAATTATCCGCATGTTTTGTAATACCTATTGAAGACTCTATGAGTAGTATTTTTGATGCAGTGAAAAATACTGCATTAATTCACAAGTCTGGTGGAGGAACAGGGTTTAGCTTCTCAAGACTTAGGCCAAAGGATAGTCCTGTTAAGACTACTAAAGGGGTATCAAGTGGCCCTATATCATTTATGACTGTATTTGATGCCGCTACGGAAACAATTAAACAGGGAGGAACTCGACGAGGAGCTAATATGGGCATACTGCGCGTTGACCACCCGGACATACTGGATTTTATCAAGTGTAAAGAAAAAGAACATAAATTGAATAATTTTAATATTTCTGTTGCTCTGACTAAAAAGTTTATGGATGCATTAGAAAATAATACAGAATACGATTTAATTGACCCATATAGTAAAAAAAGTGTAAAAAGCCTATTAGCAAAAGAGGTTTTTGACCTTATAGTTAAATATGCACATAAAAATGGTGAACCAGGAATTATCTTCTTAGATAAAATAAATGAACATAACCCCACACCTAAAGTAGGTGAGATAGAAAGTACCAATCCATGTGGTGAGCAACCATTGCTTCCTTATGAATCATGCAACTTAGGCTCTATTAACTTATCTAAGATGGTCAAGGAAGATGAGAAAAAAATAGATTATGAAAAGCTGGGAAGAGTGGTAGATTTAGCTGTTGGATTTTTAGATAATGTAATTGATATGAATAATTATCCACTTGAAATAATAGGGAAAATGACCAAGGCAAATAGAAAGATTGGTCTGGGTGTGATGGGTTTTGCTGATATGCTTATTCAACTGGGTATTCCTTATAATTCCGAAAAGGGGATAAAAACGGGCGAGGAAGTAATGAAATTTATTCATGATAAAGCCCAAGCGAACTCTGCTCAACTTGCAAAAGAAAGAGCTCCATTCCCTAATTTTAAAGGTAGTATCTATGATAATGGAAAATCTGAACCACTTCGTAATGCCACTACTACCACCATTGCTCCCACAGGAACAATTGGAATTATAGCTAATTGTTCAAGTGGGATTGAGCCTTTATTTGGTATCTGTTTCATTCGCAAGGTAATGGATAAGAATGAATTGGTCGAAGTAAATCCTTATTTTGAAAAGATAGCTAAAAAAGAAGGGTTTTATAGTGAAGATTTGATGCGCCAAATTGCAGAAAAAGGGACTCTTCATGGAATAAAGGAGATTCCATCAAATATTCAAAAACTGTTTTGTACTGCTCATGATATTACACCTGAGTGGCATATTAAAATGCAAGCTGCTTTTCAAAAATATACGGACAATGCTGTCTCAAAAACTGTTAATTTCCCACATGATGCTACTTGTGAAGATGTCAAGAAGGTATATCTTTTAGCGTATAAAAGTGGTTGTAAAGGAGTGACTATATATCGCGATGGCAGCCGCGAAGAACAAGTACTTTACCTTGGATTGAAGAAAAAAGAAGAAAAAGAGGTGCGAACACCAAGACCAAGACCAACTGTTACCAAAGGGATAACACAAAAAGTAACCACTGGTTGTGGAAACCTTTATGTAACTATAAATGAAGATGAAAAAGGTCCATGTGAGGTTTTTTCGCAAATGGGTAAATCTGGTGGTTGTGCTGCCTCGCAATCTGAGGCTATAAGCCGCTTAATCTCACTATCTTTACGCTCTGGAATAGATATTGAGGCTATAATTAAACAATTAAAGGGAATTAGATGCCCATCTCCTTCTTGGCAAAAAGGAGGAATGGTTTTATCCTGTCCAGATGCTATCGGTAAGGCAATTGAAAAATACATGACGAACGGTTTAGGGACAACAACATCATTAAAGAAAATTACTCCTACTAAACTTTCTGCAGGTATCTATCCTGAATGCCCGGAATGTAGTGAGTTACTTGAGCTTGTTGAAGGATGTGCTGTATGTAGAGCCTGCGGCTATTCTAAGTGCTGGTAGTTTTCCATTCTACTTTAAATAACGAAAAAAGTCCTAAAGGGATAAGTAACAAAAAGAGTGGCAAAAATAGCCGTGTTTCAGCAAAGTTTCCTATAAAGAAATAAATTATTAGATAAAGAGGAATAATCCAGACACTTTTAACTAAAAATTTAGGCTTTTTATTTATATTAAGAAAAGCTAATATCCAGAAAAAGCCAAATAACAAAAAGATAAATAAGGCAGGATTTGTCAAAGACAAAGATTTAAAAAGAGTTGAATACATTTTTAGATTAAATTGATACATCGGGTATGCAATTAAATGTACCTTATTATCCATAAAATTCGGTAAAAAACCATATTTCCAATAAAGGCAAAAAATGATTATACTAAAAGTTGCAATGTAACTTACTGTCTTTAAAAATAATTTTCTAAAATGCATTTGACCAACATGATAAAAGAAATATACTAATATTAAAAATACTACCGTCTCGCGGTTGAAAGTACCTAATATCAAGAGAGGATATAGCCAATTATCTTTATTATCACGGATAACCATAAATCCTAAGATAAAGATAATCAACTCAAACATATCTGATGGATATGGCCAGTACATGTAAGATAGTGGAAGGCAAGCTACCAAATACAATGTTCCAATAACTGTTTTTGGTGTGTCAAACCATCTTTTGAGATAAATATGGAAGAGCGAAAGAACTAAAAATGTATTAATCACTCGAAGTAAATGGTAGGCAGAGGGAATAGAGATTTTTAATATTTGATGAATAAATTCTGCAGTGAAAGGCATTAATATTCTATATTGAGTTGGGGCAAAGGCTATTCCCTTAATGATAGCAGAATGACCATTTGACCTTCCAAATACCTCCCACTCATATCCAAATTCGCCAGTAAACCGTATGTGAATATAGGTAGTAATCAATGATAAGGGAAGATATAGCAGAAAAAATATTTTCCACTCTGCTTCTTTTTTAAGAGTGAACATATTATTATTTTATATCTTACTTATGCAATTGTCAACATAAATTTTAATAGAGGTGATAATGAATACAAGACCATCCTGGGACACATATTTTATGGAAATTGCTCATTTAGTTGCTAAACGCTCCACTTGCCTGCGTAGGCAGGTAGGAGCAGTAATAGTTAAGGAGAAGAATATCTTATCTACAGGCTATAATGGTGCTCCAACAGGACTAAAGCATTGTGAGGAAGTAGGTTGTCTGCGTGATGAGATGCATATTCCATCTGGAGAGCGACATGAACTTTGTCGAGGATTACATGCAGAACAAAATGCCATCATTCAATCTGCATTACATGGAGTGAGTATTAAAGGCGGGATACTTTATTGTACTCATCAACCATGCATTTTATGTGCTAAGATGTTGATTAATGCTGGAATTAAAAGAATAGTTTATGAAGGAGAGTATCCGGATGAATTAGCTAAGAAGTTTTTTGAAGAGGCACAAGTGGATGTGGTTAAAAGTAATAGGTAATAAAAAAACTATTATAATTATTGGATTAGTAGTAATAAGCTTTTTAGCTTTTATTATCACATATAATAATGTATATAATAAAACAGTAGAAAAAGAAGTTATTCTTGAGGAAAAAGATAAAATTAAATGTAGAAATACAAAGATATGGATTGCAGAAATTACAAATACAAAAGGAAGTCAGTTAAATGAATTAGTTAAGTTACATAAAGAGTACAAATTAGATTCTACTACTTTAAAAATCATCTCTGAATTATCAATTAAGTTTAATGTTACACCAAATAAGGTTATAGAAGCACTTGGGGTAATAGACCTAACTGATCCTCAAACTACAAAGCAAAGAATAAACCTCACATTAAAAAAACAAAAGGATAAATTATATTGGTTAGAGACTAAAGATGCAAATCCACAAGCACCATGGATTAAAGAGAGAAAAGAAATAATAAATATGTGTGAACTCGAACTTGCACTATTACATAAGGCAGAAGAGAACAAGATAGTTAACCAAAAACTCCAATTTGTAAGAGCTCAATACATCCATAGTATTTATCCTCGAGTATACCCATGGAAGGGAACGGAGGGAGGAGGCCACCATTAGCTACTCCCACCTCCATTTCTATAGCACCTATTAACCAAAAGTTGGCATACAAAACTTACGGGAGGGTTCATTTTTAAATATACTGGACGCTGCCATTAACTGAGCTATTTAGGGATGGTTTATTTTCATCGTTTTCCCTGTAATTTCTTTTGGAAATTAGAAATTAAGTCTTCACTTCTTTCCCCAATTTCTAATTTCATATCCATTTTTTAACTGCAAGCTTTCACGCTAAAGTGAGCCGTTTCTAAAATCGCAATTTGTAACGGTGTTGAGTATAAAATGGGCAATGTAAAATGAAAAATGTAAAATGAGAGGATAGATGAAATGCAAGATAATTGGGGAATTAGCTCTTACTGCCAGAACACAGGATTGACTTTTAAATTTTTAATTGCTCATTTTACAGTTATTTTTTTAAGTAGCTGAACGCTTACCGTAAAAGTTACCCACAAACTTTACATACACCCTTTTCAGAAATGTAAGGGGTTTGTTATTAGAGGAATTTTCCTGATTGTCCGCCGCCAGCGGAGGGAGATTTCAGCTTCCATCAGCAGGGGGAACTCAAATTGGCAGTCTATAACCTAACCGCACAGGTCGAAAATTTTCAATATCAATACTTCGTTTCCAGATTCACGGTTGAAGGGTTAGCTTTCTAACCTTGAACCTTTGAACCTGACAACCTAAGCAGATACAGAATCGTAAATTATGTCCTCTTCAAGTATAACTAAATAAGGGTGCGAAATGTGGGTTATCCGCGAGGACTTACTGACCTTTTAATTTCAGCCTTTATCTTCCCTCCCCAATTATCGAAGATAATGTAGACAATTGGGACGATTATCAAAGTAAGTATGGTAGAGGTGGTTAATCCTCCCATAACTCCAATAGCCAACCCCTGCATTTCTTCTTCACCTTCCCGCAGAGCTAAAGCCATGGGTAGCAAAGCAAAAATGGTACAGATAGCGGTCATCAGGATTGGTCTGAGTCTGATCTTAGCCGCAGCGATTACTGCCTCCTTTATTTCTAAGCCGGTTTTTCTTTGCTGATTGATGAAGTCTACCAGCACAATAGCATTGGTTACCACAATTCCAACTAACATGATAATGCCAATAAATGAAGCAATGTTTGATGATTGTCCGGTGATAAAAAGAGCTAAAAATACCCCGCTAACCGCAAAAGGCAAGCAGGTCATAATAGTGAGTGGGTGAATCAATGATTCAAACTGGGAGGACATAATCATATAGACTAAGATAATAGCAAAGATGAACATTATTCCCAAATCATGGAAAGTCTTCTGCATATCTTCGTATTCACCACCAAAGTCAATCAAATAGCCTGGAGGTAAGGTTAACTTTGTCAGTGCTACCTTTACCTCCTTCATCACATCCCCAAGCTTACGGCCAGCTAAATTGGCAGTAATGGATACCTGCCTTTTCTTGTTGAATCGTTTAATATCCCCTTGCCCCTTTAGCAGGAATAATCCTTGCTACATCCCGAAGTAAAATTTGAGACCCAATGGGTGAGGGGAGGGCAATACTTTTTATATCATCCAGGCTTTTGCGCTGTGATTCTTTGAGCCTGACCCTAATGTCAATCTCTTCTCCTTTTTG
>JBFMDD010000198.1:1608-3393 GCA_040754115.1 bacterium | reverse complement strand
AAATCTACCGAGAAGGAAATCCTTGATTTTTGTTATGGGAAGATAGCTGATTATAAGGTACCTCGTCAAATTGAGTTCCGAGACGCTTTACCCAAGAATTCAATGGGTAAAATATTACGAGAAGAATTAGAGGGAATGTAATATGTCAGAGAATCTGTCTATTGAAGATCGGATAAAAGAAATTATCGTTACAAAGATTATTAACAAAAGAAAATCAATAGAAATATTAAAGGAACAGCCATTAGGTACAAATGGGGTTGGTTTAGATTCTCTTGACTTTTTGAAATTACTTACTTCTATAGAAAAAGAATTTTCTATACAAATTGAAGATGATTATTGGAGTCAAGAAGTACTTAATAATATCTCGAAAATTGCTAATTATATTAGAAAAAGATTAGGAACTTTATCAATCAACAAGGAGATGAGGATAGATTGATTGTTGGTTTAGGTATTGATATTATTGAAATTGACCGTATAGAGGAAGCAATTAAAGATAGTGGAGAGGAATTTATAAGACGAACATTTACTGATGAAGAGATCAGTTATTGTGAAAAAGAAACGAATAAGTACCAGCATTATGCAGTAAGAATTGCAGCAAAAGAAGCAGTGTTTAAGGCAATAGGAACGGGATGGCAAAATGGGGTAAAATGGACAGATATAGAAGTTAAGAATGATAAACTTGGTAAACCGATTATATGTCTAAGGGGGAAAGTAAAACTTATAGCAGATAAGCTGGGAGTAAAAAATGCAATAGTTACTCTATCTCATTGTGAAACACACGCAATTGCTCAAGTTGTATTAGAGGGATATAAAGGTGTAGGAAATGATTGGGAAGACTATAAGGTTAAATAGAATCATAGAACCAAGATCTAAAAAAACTCTTATCGTTTCAATGGATCATGGAATTACCCAGGGTCCAATTAAAGGATTGATAAATATAGGAGAGACCATAAGTCAAGTAAGTATAGGTGGAGCTAACGCTGTAATTATCCATAAAGGACAGATAAAATGTATATTATCTGTAAGGAATAAAGGAAGTAATTTAGGGTTAATACTTCATCTAAGCGCTTCTACCTCACTTGGCCCCGACGCTAATGATAAACAAATAGTATCGAGTGTTGAGCATGCTTTAAGACTTGGAGCTGATGCGGTTTCTATACATATCAATATAGGAGCTAAGACTGAACCAAGAATGCTTAAAGAATTTGGAGAGATATCTGAAAAATGTCAAATATGGGGAATTCCATTGATTGCGATGATGTATCCAAGAGGAGAAAATATTTCTGATGAATATAATGAGAAGAAATATATTTCAGTACCAGAATCCAAGAAGAATGGTTAAGGCTATCAAAAAAACCATCTATGAAAGATTGACACCTATTGAAGCAATAAAAATTTTGGAATTCAATTCTAAGAGTAAAGGAGAATATACCAATGAGAAATAAAACTATCACTGAAGAAATAAAGACTAAGGAAAGTATGAAGGATTCAATCATTAAAAACGAAAGGGAAAGACTTGTTTGGTTTGATGCCAGAGAATTTCAGGATAAAAATGACAAAGTTCTTCTTGCTCTCCAAAATACAATCTTTGATACGTGGGTAATCAAGCCATCTCAAATAGCAGATATTAGCACGATTTCTTCAAGGATAAAACTGGTAGTCTTTGTAGAGAAAATAGATGAGTTAAGTAAAATAAAACCAGAGTATGCAGTAGCTTCAGAGAACCCAAAGATTTTAGATAAAGTAACAGAACATGAGAGAAAAACAGCATTAATTATTACTATA
>JBFMDD010000198.1:0-1598 GCA_040754115.1 bacterium | reverse complement strand
TGGCGCTAAGATTTGCCTCCAAATTTAATTATGTCGTCGTAAAATTAAAGGATGAAACGAATATTCCTCTGGAGTTAATTATTGCTAAATTGCAAAAGAAAAAAGTTTGTCTATTAAAAGAGGTCTATTCTTGTGAAGAAGCTACAATAGCATTTGGGGTATTAGAGTGGGGAAGTGATGGGGTGCTTTTGAAGACAAATAAAATCGAAGAAATACTTTTACTTCAGAATGAAATAAAGAGAAGAGAATTAATAGATATAGAATTGGTAAAGGCATCAGTTATTGGCATTAGACATATTGGAATAGGATATAGAGGGTGTATAGATACAACTTCTTTAATGACTACTGAAGAGGGTATCATTGTTGGCTCAACATCCTTAGGTGGTATTTTGGCTTGTTCAGAAACCCATTACCTTCCATATATGAACTTACGTCCATTCCGAGTAAATGCTGGCGCAGTTCACTCATATGTGTGGGGACCAAACAATATAACTGAATATATTACTGACTTAAAAGTTGGAAGTAAAGTATTATGTGTTAATATCCACGGTAAGGCTAGAGTTGCTACAGTCGGAAGGATAAAGATAGAAGTTAGGCCGTTACTCTTGATTGAAGCGAAATACAATAATGTGGTTATTAATACAATTATGCAAGATGATTGGCATGTCAGAATACACGGAGGTAATGGTGAACCAAGAAATGTAACAACACTCAAACCAGATGATGAGATATTAGTTCATATAGCTAATCCTGGTGGAAGACATGTAGGGATAAAGGTTGAAGAAACAATTCTTGAAATGTGAGTTACTAAAAATCTAATGAGGAAAGAATGATGACTTTGGGAAAAATGTTGGAAGATAGTGCTAAAAGGTTTGGAAAGAAAAAGGTTATTGTCTTTAATAGGAGGAAGATAAGTTATCAAGAGTTAAATAGATTAGTGAATCAACTTGCTCATGGCTTGATGGAAGGAATGCGCAACAATTTTTGTCGTTCCATATAAGAGAGGAGAATTTGAATTAAGAAATTTTAAGAGAGAAGAAGTCTATATAATGAGGCAAATTGAAGTAAGATATAAGAATGACATTTTTGATTATATATCAGAACTTATAGATATAATAGAAAGAAAAGGATTCCATAAAGGAATAGTTGTAAAAACTAAGGATATTCCTGTAGAACAAAAAGTAAAGGATGCATGTCAATATTGCGATTCATTTAATAATTGTTATTCTTGCCCTCCATATTCCTGGAAAATAGAAAAGACAAAAGAGGTTATTAAAAACTTTGAGTTAGGAATAATGCTTGTTCTTCGGATAAAAGATATCCCTCCTCGTTTAATGAAGATACCTGTTATAGCTTTCTTTTTACAATTAATCTTCGTACGAAAATATGTAAGAAGACTTCATAGAATGGTATTAAAATTGGAGGAGATGGCTGAAAAAGATGGATATAAAACCCAAGGGTTCATTGCTGGACCGTGCTTACTTCATCTAACCAAATGTGGAGCAATGGATAAGAGTGGATGCAAGCTTCCTAAACTTAGAAGATCCTCGCTAGAATCTACAGGGATAAATGTATATAAGTTAGCTAAATCCTATGGG
>JBFMDD010000197.1:11824-18745 GCA_040754115.1 bacterium | reverse complement strand
TTTATACTCAACACCGTTACAAATTGCGATTTTAGAAACGGTTCACTTTAGCGTGAAAGCTTGCGGTTAAAAAATGGATATGAAATTAGAAATTAGAAATTGGGGAAAGAAGTGAAGACCTAATTTCCAATTTCTAATTTCCAAAAGAAATCACCGTGAAAACGATGAAAATAAACCGTCCCTAAATAGCTTAGTTAATGGCAGTGTCCAGTATAATCTTTATCGCTTAGTAACCTTGAACCTGGAACCTTTAACCTGATAAACTGCAAAATTCTTAACTACCTGAACAGTTATGATAAAACTAATAGTTAGTAAACTTATCAGCATACCTATCTTAAAACTAACTGGGGAATAGTTAAACTCTACTTTGTGTCTTCCTTTTGGCAAGGGAATTGCCCTGAAGGTATAATTTGCACGATATATTTTTGTTACTTTACCATCTACAAAAGCCTTCCAGCCTGGATAATAGGTATCACTTAAGAATAAGATACAATTAGTAGGTGAAGAGGTATTGATAATGACTTTATTGGGTTGATAATCTATAATTTGGATTTGAGACTTGAAATTTGGGATTTGGGATTTATTTGGGATTTTTTCTTCTAATATTACCTCTTTTTGTGGGTCAAAATCTCTATTTAGCATCTTGCGTAAGATTTCATTCCTATCTTTAATAACTATTGCTTGAGGAACTAAGAATGCCCTTGAAAAACATGTTGGATTCTTATAGATTTTAACCTTCTTGTCTTCAATTAATTTTAATTCACTACCTCCTAACTTTTCCCTACTAATTATATATTTGATATTCAATAAATTAAGTAATTGAGTCACTTGTGTAAGTTTACCAGTAGCAATAATTCTCATTAGAGTATAATAATCTTTTAAAAATATACATTCATATCCATCAGCATCGAATACATTTTCATGAAGTAACCCCAAATTAGATAGCATAGCCTCATGTGCCTCAAGGAGTAAATTGGTTTCTATTGGGCCTGAGTGATAATAAAAAAACCTTGAGCTCTTAGGTGATAATAGAATTCTACAATACTCATCTTCTTTTTCAATTAATTTTGCTAACCTTGATTCTTGCTGATAGAAACTCTCTTTTACCATTGGATTCAAATCAGCCCCTGCTATAAATAAATCTATTAAAATAAAGCAAACTATCCATACTGATAGAAAATTTAATGAGATAACCCCTTTTCTTGCCAGTAGGATTAATAAACTTACCAGAATCAACAAAATAATTTCTATTTTAAAATGTTGCAGTGGGAATTTTATCTGAATTAGTAGTAACCCTATAAATATAGCGATTGAAACTATTAAAAACGGTCTAATCTTTCCTGATTTAAGATGTTCATACCCAAATCCAGCTAATAAAGCCCCTGCAAATGTAACTATGGAGAAGAATTTTACTGGAATTTGCATCAGATTAAAGCCGGGAATATATGTATATAGCCATTTATATAAAATGAAGTGTTCTCCTAACGAAAGCAGGATAAAGCAAAAAAAGACCAAAGTCCAAAATAGCCCTAACCACCTATACCCTATTCCTATAAATATAAGACAAAGTGATATTATGCCAAGGTAAATTGAATCAATTAGTCCTTGAACATAGGGGAATTTACCAACAGCGGTCATAGTAAATGAAGATAGAGGTATAAGTAAATCCAGTAATTCATGTGGTGCTAATGACCAACGAACCGCTTGTTCAAAACTCATACCTAATGCCCTATTTGAATGAAATACTAACTCTAAAAATGGTAGGAGTTGAAAGGAATTCAAGCCTAACCCAGTCAATCCAATAGATAAAATTATAAGCATAATTTTTAAGCTATGACTGATATTTAATCTTATTACCTTTGAAAATGTATATAATATCAAAACAAGTAAAGTAGCATAGAGTGTTGTTGGCTCACCTCCTAAGAATTGTAGGCATAGTCCTATTCCTGTTAGGATAATATATTGGGTTTTTAGTATGGTTAATGCCTTCACAAAAAATAAGAAAATAAACGGAATCCAGGTAATTGCAACTAAGACATTCAATATATCAGCTACAGATATGAAATATCCACTAAAGATATAAATAATGCTTGAGATTAATGAAGATGTCTTACTTATCCTCCACTCCTGCATTAAAAGGTAAGTAAATATCCCTGCCCAAAATAGATGCATAACGATAAATAATTTTAACCCTAAATTAATTGGTAGAAAATAGACAATAAATGAAAATGGATATAAAACTTGTGATTGTAAGGAGGCTAAAAAAGGCATACCACAAAAGTTATAGGGATTCCATAACGGGATAATTCCTTCTCTTAGGCAATGTGAGGCAAAATATTTAGTAGGATAAAAATATCGAAAGAAATCTTTATAATAAAAGATAAAATCAGTCAAAAGTAGCCTTGAAAAAAATATAAATATTAATCCTGCTAAAAATAAGATAATTAATAGATTTCTATGACGGTTCATTTTCTACTCTTTCCACTCATATAGATGTAAATAACCTTCTCTAAATACTAACTTTAAATAGGTTTGTGCAAAGTCATTAAAACTTTCTACCTCTTCTTTTGACACACCTTTATCCGGGTAATAATAACAAAATATCACATTGGTATTGACTAAGATATGAGTGATGTGGTTATTCTTAAAATCTTCCTTCATTTTAGCCATATCTTTATAGTTTAAATATTTCCATGCCCAATGTACAAGAGTAAAATCAGGTATAAAATCTCGATTACAATAATAACCCTTTTTCTCACCTATGAAGAATATCTTAGCATCTTTTGGTAACCTTTCATTAATAAATTTCATTGCATTATAATATCCCTTTTCTGCATTTCTTCTCAGAAAATCATCCCTTGATTCAAATCCCAAAATAAAATTAATTGGGTTACGGTAATGAATTATTTGAAAGCCATCCCAACTTAATATAGCAGCCCAAATGCCAATAATAATGATAAGAATTACTCTTTTTATTATTAAAAATACGATAGGGTACGATAGGGGTCAAACCTTGAATATTGAATTTACTCGGAAATTCAATATTCAAGGTTTGACCCCATGATGATGATATAATTAAGACAAATATTACTCCATAAGCAATTGTTGGTTCAAGAAGTCCTAAAAATCCTAAACACATTATTAAATAAGATAATATTCCAAATCCTAATCCAATACTAAATACCAATCTTTCTTGTATTGAAGTAAACTCAATCTTACAAATTGAAAGGATTTTAAAACCTAATGTATAGGCTAATAAGCTTATGATAAACAAGAGGAATATATCCTGTGCTACAGTATTTTTTAGGTTAAAAAGGAGAAGATAATGAGGATAATTGGGTAGATAAAATAGTAGAATTACCACTATCCAAAGACAGAAGAATAAGATTATAAATAGTGATTGGATTTTAAAATATCTCTTTATTTTTACATCTCCTAAATTTGTAACCGTTCAGGCTAAATATCAAAAGTGTAAGAAAAGGGATAAGGAGATAAGGGAGATATGGAGATAAGATAATAGAAATAGATTGAAATTTATAGAAATAAATAGAAATTGATTGTGGGAAACAACAAATTTCCATAAATTTCTATTAGTTTCTACTAATTTCAATTTTTTAATAATATCTCTCTCTTTCCTTCATCTCCACATCTCCTTTTGTTACACCACCTGAACGCTTACCTTACAGATAATCAGTAGCACTGCGTAACGCATGACAATTGATGTTTATTGCTACTGGTAATCCACCAATATGTGTAGGATAGGTTAGGATATTGACTCCTAATGCAGTAGTTTTTCCTCCTAATCCTGCAGGGCCAATATTTAGTTTATTTACTTCCTCCATTATTTCTTGTTCTAATCTAGCAATATGGGATTTAGCAGATGGTTTATCAATCGGAGAAATCAATGCCTCTTTTGCCAATTGAGCGGCTTTATCCATTGTTCCACCAAGCCCAATTCCTAAAATAAATGGTGGGCAGGCATCTGGCCCGGCGTCTTTTACTGCTTCGATGATGGCTTTTTTTATCTCAGAAATATCAACAGTCGGTCTTATCATTTTAATACAGCTTTTATTCTCACAACCAAAGCCTTTTGGCATAACTGTAATTTTTAATTTATTACCACTTACAAAATTATAATGGATAATTCCTGGTGTGTTATCATTAGTATTTTTTCTTATTATTGGGTCATCCACCACTGATTTTCTACCAAATCCTTCTTCATAACCAAGTCTTATTCCCTGATTAATAGCAGACTCTAAATTATCTCCTGTAATTTGTACCTCTTGTCCAATATCAATAAATACAATTGCTATACCCGTATCCTGACAAATAGGTAATCTCTTTTCTTTAGCAATTTGGGCATTTTCTATCAATATCTCCAATATTTTCTTTGCTCTTGGATTATCTTCATTGCTCAGTCTCCTCTGTAGAGCTAAAAGCACATCCTCTCTTAACTCCAAGTTAGCCTTAATACATAAATCTTTTACTAATTTTGTAATCGTATCTGTATGTATTTTTCGCAATATTATACCTCTATAACCATTCAGGGTGTAAATAAGGGAAAAGGGGAAATTTATACTCAACACCATTACAAATTGCGATTTTTAGGAACGGTTCACTTTAGCATGAAAGCTTACGGTTAAAAAATGGATATGAAATTAGAAATTAGAAATTGGGGAAAGAAGTGAAGACCTAATTTCTAATTTCCAAAAGAAATCACAGGGAAAACGATGAAAATAAACCGTCCCTAAATAGCTTAGTTAATGGCAGTGTCCAGTATACTTAAATTTTTACTCTTCTTCAAAAATAACAGACCGAAGATAGATCCCTGGATAATAAAATCCCAAAATTTGTTTATAATTATATCCTAACTTACCCATCATTATTGCCCCTTGTTGACACAGCCCCACGCCATGTCCCTTACCTCTACCTTGAAAAGTGACCTTATTGCCATTTCTTCTAATAGTAAAGAGAGTACTCCATATTTTATCTGGACCTACCATTAATCGAAATTTATTACTCGAAATAGCAGTTGTACCATTTGTATGGATAATTACTACTTCATTTACTCTCTCGCTCTTACTTTTAGAACCTTCGTAAATAGAAGATATATTACCTATGTTAAATCCATTTTTATTAAGTATATCTTTAATCTCATTTAAAGCAAATGTGTATTGCCAGCCATTATTACCCAATTTTCTGCAAAAAGGGTCAGGCACTTCCTTTAAATAACTAATATCCTGTCCCCAAACTGAGCTTGCGTCAGCAGTTATCCCTCCACACCATGCATGATAAAATATCTTGGCTATCTCTCCATTATAAGTTAGTACCTGTGCTTGAGTAGAATTAACTGCATTGATCACACTATCTGTTTCAGTATCCATACCTTTATACACCTGGCAATGAACTTTTGAGCATAAATTATAGCCTTCTTCTTCATGTTTTTTAAGATTAGCAAGTGCAAATGTCCTTGCAATTACCGCTTGAGCTTTTAGAGCTTCCATAGGTGCGTTGCTTGACATCTCATTTTTTATTACTCCATAGAGATATTCCTCTAAATCTATTACATTTATTACCTTAATTTCATCTCCATTTATTTCTACTTCTATTTCACCTCGATATTTATTGCCATTTACTAAAGCCTTTGCACCAACAATTGGTTTTAATAAAAATGTGCCTCTAAAAGTTCCTACATCCTTTACCTCTAATCCATTCTGATTAGCTCTTATAGAGCCATTTCCCAATCCATAAGTAGTCAATATTATCTCATTGGTTGATAGGTCAATCAAATCCATATAGCCTGTAGCCCCAAAATTAACTGGTTCCTTACCATTGATTATTCCTACCCTGATGTCAATAGCATCTGAATATCTAATTGAGATTAATATTATTAATATTATAAAGAATATCCTCTTCATTTCTATCTCCTACTAAATAGCCAAAAGATAATAGATAAGATTATACTAATTAAGATACAGGTAGTAAAGGGAAAATAAAAGCAAAAATGCTCTTTCTTTATAAGCACATCTCCTGGCAGTTTACCAATAAATGGGAATTTATTAGCTAATAAAAATAAACCACCAACAGCTACGAGGATAATACCTATAAGTATTAAAGATTTACCTAAAAACCCTACCATTTTAAAATGGTCCTCCTAATTCAATAACGATAAATAATACTACCCAGAGTAAAAGCATTATTACTCCTAACATAAGAAAGACTTGATTTGGTCTTTGAGTAAGTTTTTTATTGGAATACGCTAAAATCATTAAACAAAGTCCAAGAATAAGAAAAGCTGTTGTTACAAATCCTGATCCTTTCATAAATTTTACCTTTACCGTTCAGGGTGTAATGAAGGGAAAAGGGGAAGTAGTGGGGAAATGGGGAATTTATTTTTATTTTTATGTAGAGGGATTTGATAGTTGTTCTGGTCGTTCCTACATTATAGTCTTTGCAAAAGTAAGTTCCTCTTTTTGGAGTGCGGTAGCTTGCTTGTGCTTTGAGTAAAGCGCAAGCAAGCTCTCGCCGTCCAAAGCGAAAGCAAGCTTTCGCACTCCACATTTTAAGAGAAAAGTATGTTCAGTATACTCAGTGAGCAGTGAACATACTGATCACTGTTCACTGAACATACTGATCACTGAAAATTAAAATTTGAAATGAAATTCTTTACTATTTTTCCCCTTTTTCCATACTTTTTCTTTTTCCCTTACTTACACTTGTTCCCCTCACCCGATTACCTGATTACCGATTACTGATTACCGATCACCTTGTACTTCATTTAGGTAAATAGTTACCATATTTGTTTAATTCAGCCTCAAAGTCTTCTGCCTTAATTTGAGTAATGCCTAATTTTTTCGCTTTATCCAATTTAGAGCCTGGTTTCTCACCTACAACTAAAAAATCAGTTTTTGTGGTGACATT
>JBFMDD010000197.1:0-11724 GCA_040754115.1 bacterium | reverse complement strand
ACCTACAACTAAAAAATCAGTTTTTGTGGTGACATTTGAGGATGCTTTTCCACCTAATCTACAAATTAACTCCTCAGCCTTTTGTCTTGTATAGGCTGCTAAACTTCCAGTAATAACAAATTCCTTACCTTCATAAGGCATTGGATGTGTAGGAGCAGTTGTAGGAATGCCTAAATTTACACCTGCTTCTTTTAATTTAGATATTAGTTGTTTAGTTTGAGGCTGACTAAAGAAACTGATAATACTATTTGCCACCTTATGACCAATATCTTCAATTTCTAACAATTCATCTTCAGTCGCAGCCATTAATTTCTCAAGAGTACTAAATTTATCAGACAAGGCATGAGCAGTCTGTGCCCCTACATGAGGAATTCCAAGGGCATTTATTATCCTATCAAATGGTTTGCTTTTGGATAGTTCGATATTATCAATCAAATTATTAACGGATTTTTCACCCCAGCCATTGATTGTTTCTAATTTTTTGCGATGTTCTTTAAGCCAATAGATATCTGTTACCTCTTTAAGGAAGTCTTTTTCTACTAATTGTTCTACTACTTTAGTTCCTAATCCTTCAATATCTAAGCAGCCACGAGATGCAAAGAACTCGATTCTGCGTTTAAGTTGAGCAGGACAATTCACCCCTGTACAAAAAGACCTTGCCTCTCCTTCTGGACGATAAACCGCTGCCCCGCATACAGGACATGTCTTTGGAAATTCAAAGACTCTACCCCTTTCCTTACCCTTAACAACTCCAACTACCTTAGGTATTACATCACCACTTCGTTCAACTATAACATTATCTCCTACCCTGATATCCTTGCGTTTAATCTCATCTTCATTATGAAGTGTTGCCCGACTAATTTTAGCCCCGGCTAATTCAACAGGTTCTAAAATAGCCACTGGAGTAAGTGCTCCTGTTCTTCCTACCTGAACTCTAATCTCTTTTAAAAGAGTTGTTGCCTGTTCTGGAGTAAATTTAAATGCGATTGCCCAGCGCGGACTGCGGGCAGTAAAACCTAATTTCTTTTGCTCTTCTAAATAATTTACCTTGACCACCATTCCATCTACATCATAACCTAATCTGGCTTTTTTCTCCTCGCATTCCTGACAATAAGCAATTACTTGCTCTATTCCCTGGCATAGTTTATAATTAGGGTTAATTACTAATCCTAAAGTTTCAAACTCTTTTAAAGTATCGTAATGTGTGTTAAAGTTCCATTCTTCTACAAATCCTAAAGAATGAATAAAGATATTTAAAGGTCTTTGTGCTACAATTTTAGGGTCTAATAGGTGAAGTGAACCAGCAGTAGCATTACGAGTATTAGCAAATGTAGTTTCATTTTTACTAATTCTTTCTTGATTAAGTCTCTCAAATCCCAACTTATCCATATAGACCTCTCCTCTAACTTCCAAATTAATAGTTTTATTCAATCGTAAGGGAATAGTGCGTATAGTGCGTAAATTAAGAGTAATATCATCACCTACCTCTCCATCACCACGGGTTAATCCTTGAACAAAGATACCATTTTCATATCTTAAAGAAACACCTACTCCATCTATCTTCAATTCTGCTACATATTCTATTGTTTGTTTATTTAGCCACCTTACTACTCGTTGATGAAATTCTCTTAATTCATCAGTTGAATATGTATTATCCAGACTCAGCATCGGGATTTGATGAGGCACTGAGGTAAATTTCTCCAATGGTACTCCACTTACTCGCTGAGTAGGTGAATCTTTAGTAATGCATTCTGGATGTGCGTTTTCTAATTGAATTAATTCCTTTAGCAATTGGTCGTATTCATAATCGGATATTTCAGGTTGAGCTTCTACATAGTATTTATAATCGTGGTAGCTAATCACTTGTTTTAATTTTTCTATTCTTGTCCTGTAATCTTCCATATTCACATATCTCTCTTATTTTGTTATCCATATTCTTACACTTTTGATGTATAACCTGAACGGTTACAATTTTGCCACTGAGGACGCTGAACTCACTGCTGAATTTCTTTTAAAAAAATAGCAAATTAGTGAATTAGTGGAATTGGTGGCTTAGAAGCATTACAATTCAATGTTTCTTCGACTACTATCTCCTTTATAAGTCTTTCAAAGAAATCTTTGATAGAATATCTTGTTACATCGACCATTAAGGGAATATTCTCCAACCCTTCAGGTATCTGCAAAAGCCTGGTTTTAAGGATACAACTGATGCCTTTTATTTCACATTTCTTTTCGGCCAGGTCCATTAACCATTTCAAAGAAAACTCACTATTCTTCAAAACAGAATAAACATCTACATAGTCCTTTGCCTCAGACCTGTCTGCTATAGCGCAGAGTTTATTAACGGTGATATCAAGGAAGCTATCAATCTTCAAATTATCTACCAGGACAATATCTTCAATGTTTTTAAGTGGATAGTATATAAATTCTACTTTTAATATGGTACCATCTTTAAGATTGAGGTTGAAGATATTTCTGTCAAACTGCTTGGTAAAGGAGATACCTTTGATGAAATCAAGCGTCTTTAGAAACTCTTCAGGGATATAAAAGGGAACCTTTTCAGATGAAAAAAAATCCAGGTCATCTGAAAATCTGTGCTCCAGATAGAACGAACTCAAGGCGGTACCACCTGTGAGTCTGAAGATGTCTTTCAGTTCTGTCTTTGTAAACTCCTGCAAAAAGACCTTTTGCATGGGGCTAAGGATATTGTTATCATTAATTCCTCTCCTATGCTTTTTCATTCCATACCTCATAATAGATTTCTATCAATCTGCACTTACCTTCTTCAAGTTTGAGTTTCTTCCTGTGTTCAAAGAGGAGTTGAACAGTTTCTACATCTGTTCCGTATGCAGGAAAGAAGTCAGCTATCCTTTGAAGTCGCCATAAAAGATCTTCAGGTGCATCTTTGTAATCCCAGAGGAGTTCTTTTGGTATCCTCAAGGTCAAACCTTTAATTTTATCTACCATCTCTTTTACCTTTCCTTGAACCCTTATCTCCAACTTGTCAATTTATTTCTTTAAAAACATTGAATTTCCGATGCCATTAAATAGTTACTATTTACCAGTTACCCATTTACCAATCTAAAAGATACTACAAAATTTGTAAATTGTCAAGATTTTTTCTCTTCTTCCTTTATTTCCTTCAACCAATTTTTTCTCTTTCTATCATAGCCTTTCTTACCTTTCTTAGTGCTATGAGGTTTAGTTGCAGGTGGTATTGGTTTACGAATGGTTTTCCAAACTGGTTTTTGTCTTCTGTCTATTCTCTTTGTCATTTCATTACTCCTAAATTTCTGTTCTCTCTCCTCTGTCTTCTACTATACACAATTTACCCTGTAAAGTCAAATAAAATTTAAAATCTGGAATTTTTTCCGTAGAATTTCAGCACTCGAATTTTGGCAAGCATTTGAATTTAACTTGACAGGATAGCTGAATTAGTGTATACTTCTAATTTGTAATATACAGGAGTGAGAATAAATGAGTATAAATGAAGAAATAGTAGAGGTATTAAATAAGGCTATTTGCTCAGCAATAACAAATGGAAAAATTCCCAAAGTAGAATTACTGGATATTCAACTTGAGCCTCCAAAGAAACCAGAATATGGCAACTTAGCTACTAATATTGCCTTTTTAATAGCTAAAAAGATTAATATCTCTCCATATCAGACAGCTCAAGTAATAATTGAATGTATGGAAAGACCAAAAGAATTAATTTCAAATGTAGAGATTGCAGGTGGTGGATTTATTAATTTCTGGATTTCAAAAGATAGACTTTATAAAGTCTTAAGGGAGATTGAGGGTGAGGATGAAAGTTATGGTTCTTCAAATATTGGAGCTGGAAACAAGGTTTTGATTGATTTTCTCAGTGCCAATCCTACAGGTCCTTTACATGTAGGACACGGTCGTGGAGCGGCTTATGGAGATATATTAGCCAATATTTTAACCTTCTGTGGTTATGAAGTAAACAAAGAATATTATATCAATGATGTCGGAACACAAATGAAAACTTTGGGAGAGTCTTTGAAAGCCCGATACTTACAACTATTAGGACAGGAGGTACAACTCCCTGATGACTTCTACCAGGGTGAATATTTAGTAAAGATAGCTAACACTCTCTACAATCAGGAAAAAGATACTTATCAAGATAAAGATGTGAGTTTTTTTACTGAATTTGCCAAAGAGGAGATATTAAAGGAGATTAGAAAAACACTTATAGAGTTTGGAGTAAAATATGATAGTTGGGTATCAGAGAGTAAATTATATGAATCAAAACAGGTAGATAAGGCAATTAAGTTATTAAAAAAACTTGGTTTTACTTATGAATCCGAAGGAGCACTCTGGTTAAAAACCACTTCTTTTGGTGATGAAAAAGATAGGGTTTTAATTCGTCAGGATGGAAACCACACATATTTTGCCGCTGATATTGCGTATCATAAAAATAAATATGAGCGAGGATATAATCTATTGATTGACGCCTGGGGAACAGACCATCATGGCTATGTCAAGCGTATAAAATCAGCAATGAATGCATTAGGTTATCCTGAGGATAAGTTAGTAGTTTTGCTTTATCAATTGGTTAGTTTAATTCGTGATAAACAGTTGGTATCTATGTCCACCAGGTCTGGTGAATTCATTACCCTGTCCGAACTAATATCAGAAGTAGGTAAAGATGTTGCCAGATTCTTTTTTGTAATGCGCAAGGTAAACAGCCACTTAGAATTTGACCTAAGTCTTGCTAAACAATCATCAAAAGAAAATCCTGTCTATTACATCCAGTATGTCCATGCTCGAGCATGCAGTATCCTATCCAAAGCAAAAGAGCTGGGATTCCCTCAACCCTCTTCTCATCAAGTAGACCTGAATTTGTTAAAACTTTATGAAGAATTAGCTTTAATCTTCAAATTAGCGTCTTTGCCTAATGAGGTAATTAGTTGTGCTAAGTTTTACGAGCCACATGGTTTAACTACCTATCTTATAGAATTGGCAGGTATATTTCATAATTATTATCAGCATCATCGAGTCATTTCAACTAATAAAGAACTATCACAGGCACGACTTGTATTAGTTAATACCGTAAGAATAGTAATCCGCAATTCGCTTACTTTATTAGGACTACACGCTCCTGAACGGATGTAAATATTTTACTTGAGCATATAGGTATAATATACCACGAATTTCACGAATTGGACGAATAAAAGGGTATCTAAGTGTCTGATAGTCTATGTAACCCAGACACTTAGACACCCAGACACCAGACCACCTGAACGGTTACATTATTCTAATAATTCTAATAATTAGTGTCCATTCGTATAATTCGTTTAATTCGTGGTAAAGTTTTACTTGACATTTTTATTCATTCATTGTAGAATATGAGAGAGGTAGCTTAAGATAATGAAGATAGGTGTAATAGCTGATTCTCACGAAAATATGCCTATGATTGCTAAAGCGGTAGAATGCTTTAATAACAGACAGGTAGATTTAGTTTTGCATGCGGGTGATATTATATCACCTATTACTTCTAAGGAATTTAAAAAATTAAATACTAAACTTATTGCAGTATTTGGTAATAATGATGGAGAGAAATCTCTATTAATAAAAAAGTTTAATGAGTTAGGCATGGAAATTTATCCAGCTCCATACGAACTAACAATAGAAGAAAAAAGAATTCTACTTTATCATATCCCAGATTTTTTAGATGATTTAATTAAAAGTGGTTCGTATGATGTGATTATCTATGGACATACACATACAGTGGATGTAAGAAAAGGTAAGACATTAGTAATTAATCCAGGTGAATGTGGTGGTTGGCTATATAATAAATGTACTGTTGGAATTCTAAATTTACCCCAGTGTGAAGTTGAAATAGTTAACTTGGAGGAATAAAGGTGGGAACTCATAATGAACACAGGGTAGGGTTAGTATATCACCCTGCTTATCTACTTCATGAGACCAGGGTGCATCCTGAAAATAAAATGCGATTAGTAAGGATATTAAAGTACTTAGAAGAAAGTACGATTAAAAATAATTTATTTTATATTCCTCCAAGACATGCAACTGTAGAAGAGGTTGCTTCCGTTCACCTATTGACATATATAAAAATGATAGAAAGGGCGTGCCAGACTAATAAAAAGTCTATTGACCCGGATACACAGATATGTTCTAAGTCTTATGAAGTCGCACTTTTAGCGGCTGGCGGAGTAATTTCCGCTATTGATGCTGTTGTGGCAGGTAAGAAGGTAAAAAGGGCATTTGCTTTAATCAGACCTCCAGGACACCACGCAGAACCTGATAAAGGAATGGGATTTTGTATATTCAATAATATTGCTATCGGTGCTAAATATGCACAAAATAAATATGGTATTAAAAAAATACTAATTATTGATTTTGATGTACATCATGGAAATGGAACACAGTTAGTTTTTTATAATGACCCAACAGTATTATACTCTTCTATTCATCAATATCCATTTTATCCTGGAACAGGAACTCAATTAGAAAAAGGACAGGGTGAAGGGGAGGGATTTACTATCAATATCCCACTACCAGCTAAAAGTGGTGATTCAGAATATACACAGGCTTTTAAAAGTTATATAGTGCCACCGGCATTAGATTTTAATCCACAATTAGTGTTAATTTCTGCTGGATTTGATGCTCATAAAGACGACCCTATTGGCGGGATGAGATTAACTAATGAGGGTTATAAAAACATAGCTAAATTGATTTGTGATATTGCTAATCAGACATGTGATGGTAAAGTTGTCTCCTGTTTAGAGGGCGGGTACAACTTAGATGTACTTCCGGTAGTGATAGAAGAATACTTGTTAGAAATGTTACATAATCAGTAACTGATAATTATACTCAACACCGTTACAAATTGCGATTTTAGAAACGGCTCACTTTAGCGTGAAAGCTTGCGGTTAAAAAATGGAGTTGAAATTGGAAATTCGAAATTAGAAATTGGAGAGAGGACTGAAGACCTAATTTCTAATTTCCAAAAGAAATCACAGGGAAAACGATAAAAATAAACCGTCTCTAAATAGCTCAGTTAATGACAGTGTCCAGTATAGTTATTCATATTTATGGGATGTAGGAAAATGAATTTTAAAAGTATAATTTTATTTCTATGGCTTGTTAGTCTTCCAGGTGGTGTTTTTGGAGCAGGAGCGGCTTTTTTAAAGATGGATGTAGGTGCAAAAGCCGCAGCAATGGGTGGTGCTTATACTGCTTTAGTGGATGATGTTACCTCTATTTATTGGAATCCGGCAGGACTTGCTCGACTAAATCGCACAGAACTTAATTTTATGCATAATGAGTGGTTTAGTGGCATTAACTATGAATTTTTAGCAGCCGCATATCCCATAGAAAACTTGACTTTTGCTACTTCCTTAACATATCTGTATATGGATGAAATAAATGAGGTATTAAGGGATACAGAGGGTAAGGGGAATGGAAGATATTGGGAGACAGGAAAGGTATTTAGTGCAGAAGATGTGGCATTATCTATTGCTTTTGCACAGGCATTAGAAGAAAACCTTTTTATGGGTGCGAATTTTAAATATATCCATGAAAGTATTGAAGAAGAGTCTGCATCAGGTTTTGCAATGGATTTAGGTGTCCTATTTAAACCTTCAAACAGACTTGGGTTTGGATTTGTAATTTGTAATTTAGGACCTAATATGAAATTTATAAATGATGAATTCTCATTACCTTTAACCTATCGTGCTGGAGTAGGATATGAGATAGGAAGGAATTTTAGCTTCTCATTAGATATAAAAAAGACTAAGGATGAAAAGTTAGACTTTTGTGCAGGAATGGAATCATGGTTTGGGAATTGGCTTGCATTAAGATTTAGTGGAGCAACTAAGACAGATGATAAATTAGGTAAGTTTAGAGGACTACCTACTGGTATGAGAGCAGGATGTGGATTAAACCTTAGCAACTCACTTACTTTAGATTATGCCTATGTTCCTTATGGTGATTTAGGTGATACACACCGAATTTCTATTTCAATGAAATTTGGTCCACCAAGGGTACTATCAATACCTAAATTTAGACCAGAGGAAGTTTATAAACCGTTACCGAGTAAGACCGTACAACCTAAGGAATTTGTTAAACCAACAAAAAGACCTCTTAAAGAAAGGGGTGCATTAACTATTCGGGTAAATGTGGATAATGTTACTATCTGGGAAGGACCGGGCTCAAGTTATCCTAAAATTGCTACAGTAGCCAAAGGGACAGAACTACTCGTTTTAGAAACATATAAGAGATGGTACTATAAGGTTATGTTAGAAGATGGAACTATTGGCTGGATATGTTCTACATTTGTAGAATGGTAAACTCAAAATCTCAAGAGGATTTTTCCTCTTTCAATGATAAAAAAGTTAAATTGAATTTTAAAATATAGGGGGAGATTAAATATTATGGCTGAGATTTTAAAATGTGCCGGTGCAGTTTATCTCGGAATTGAGAAAGAAGGAGATACCTGGCTTGGAAAATTAACAGGAGAATTAACTATATGTGGGGAAGGAAATCTAAAACTTTCAACAGAAGGAGTGACATTTAAACGATGGCTTCCTCCAAGAGAATTCTTTATTCCCTTGAAGAAGATTAAAAGAGTGGAATTAGGAACTACTCATTTGCTTAAACCTGTATTCCCAGGCAGAGTACTGAGAATTGTATATCAAGAATCAGAAGATACACTTATATTTGGAGTGTGGCTTGGTACTCGCGATGGAATGAAGTGGAAAACAAAAATAGAATCACTCTTATCCGAACAATCTGCAAATGTAGAAAAAGAAGAGAAAAAGAAGTAATAATCGAGACGGTCTTGTTTTTGCCAATAGGAGCTAATTATGCTGATAGAGCTGACCGCTTATAGATTAATCAATCACACCCTCAAAACAAGGGAAATCCATCTCTTTTAAGGTACTTTTAACTTTATCTACCTGCTGGATTGTATTTAGAATAGTAAATATTCCATCTTGTTCTGTAATCTCGTAGTCAGTTAAATTTATCTGCTCGGTTAACCTCTTTGCCTCAAAATAAGGTAGATAAATGTCACGATAATTAGTTAACTTATCACTTATCCCAACAATTTTATACCTTTTCCCCAATAAAACTATTTCTTTCCCAACTTTTTCATCTGTGCAGGATAATAATATTAAATCATCCTTCTTCAAATAAAAATGGTAAGATTTTTTAGATTTATCAAAGTAATCTGATAAGGAATTGATTATAACCTCATCTACTTGTTCTGGGTATCTCCCTTCTTTTAATTCAGGATAATAGCCCAGAGGCGTAGTATAGCTATCTCCAAATAACTCTTTAATATCATTAGTGAGTGTATTAGTAACTCCATGGATAATTAATGCAACTTTTTTATTATTTGACTTAGCCTGCCATTCGTATTCAAGGGTAAATTTATCCAATAGATTTTTTAATCTTCTTATCTGCTCATGAGTAAATTTCTTGTCATGAACCGATTCTATATAAAAACCTGGATATTTACCCTTTTTGACCTCTAAAATATATTTATTTACATACCTTTCTAATTTATTTGTTTTTTGTTTTAATTTACCTGCATAAGGTTTAAATAGTAAATGTTGTGAAAGTCTTTTGCTTCTTTTCAAAATCTCCTCACCTTTTGCTATTCTACTGATATTAGGTCCTTGCGTCGAAATTTTGTTGATTATATTCCCAATTACAGTATCCATAGTTTTAAATTTATTATATTGGATAATCAAAGTTATAATAAAGATACCTGCAAATGAGGTTAAAATGAATATTAATGGATAGTTACCTCTTAATTTTAACCTGTCTATTCCATGTTTTTTGACTATGACAAAGATTGACAACAAACAGATAAATAGAGGCAATGCTAAAAGAAATAAGGCATCTAAATTGATTATGGTTAAATAAATATAAACTATTACTAATAAACCAAAGATAAAAACCCCAAAAGATGATTTATAAGTTTTAATGCCTATCATTGCACCTAATAATAATGAAATAGAGCCTAAAATACATATAGTTATTGCTGTTGAACCTATCATTTCCCATTTCTCTATTCCTTGTACTACTTCATAATATATTTGTGCTACTATTGCTCCTAATAAGGTTGCATAAGCAGATAAGCCAATGAGGATAAAAGAGATTATTGGTAATATCAGTTTAAATGTTAACTTGCCCTTTGTCTTCTTCTTAGTACTCCTTGCAAGGAAGAAGAACAATATTGAGATGGGAATTATCCCTATTCCAAATAAAATCGTTTCAATATTACTTCCCTCAATACCAAAGTTGAGTATAAATAGTGCAATTAACAATAAGAAAGTAAAAAATATCCACTGAGTAAGAGCATCCAGAGTTGTTCTAATATTAATAATCTTTAAATCATTTGCTCCTAAAATTACAAGAGGTAATCCTGTCAATAAAAATATAGGCCCACTTATGCAATAAAATAGTCCATTTAAAAGTATAATACCAGCTCCAATAATCATCCATTGGGGTAATCTGTTAATCATGGCAAAAACTAATCTATTTAATCCTAAGATAAATAGACTAATCCATAGAATGTAATGTTTTAATGCCCATGATTTAGCTAAAATAGTAGTAGTGATTATGCCTGTTAAACTTAAGGCAATTACTACCACCGCAACCAGACCTTGAATATTAAATTTAGTTCTAAATGCAATATTCAAGGTTTGCCCCACTCCTAACACTAAAATAGAAATTGCAGGTAGAAATGATACAATGAGTAGTCCTATCCCCTTACTTTTAATAAGCTCAAAGTAATTTATATGAATTAAGAGATTAACTACACCAAGAATAATAATTCCATAGGAGCTAATTAGATAAAAGACAAAGTTTAACATTTTTTTGTAGGTATCTTTTTCCATTTTTTTCAACTTTTACCTTTAATACAAAAGTTGCAGTGCCTGAAGGGGAGATTTCAGGCATGCTCCATCTTACATGACTTACTGGGTGGGTATTATCATTATCGGGACGGTTCATTTTCATCGTTTTTCCTGTGATTTCTTTTGGATTTTAGGAATTGTTCATGAAACGCTGAAATTAGAAATTGGAAATTGGAAATTAAACTTTCACTGCTCTCCCCAATTTCTAATTTTTACTTTCCAATTTCAACTCCATTTTTTAACCGCAAGCTTTCACACTAAAGTGAACCGTCCCGAAATTGGGCTTTTACTTCTCTCCCTAATTTCTAATTTCGGATTTCCAATTTCAATTCTCTTTTCTATCCGCAAGCTTTGTTTGAAGATGAACTGCAAAATATGGTGCATCTGCAACAAAATGTCCTCGAATAATCATAGAATCATCTCCAAATGTTCTCGTGTTACAAATTCTATACATGTATGTGCAGAATCTGGCAATTTATCTCTCAACCCCAATAACTCTGGATCACTTGCAATAACTTGATGATCTTTAACACCAATCCACTGATCTTGATAATCTTTAAGCAAATCATCGAAATTTTCATATACCAAGATACCCTCACTTCGTGCTTATCGTTACCCACATCTTGAGAGGGAAGATTTTTGAGGGGAAGTACTCCGAAATAACAAAGATATGCAGTCCCCAATAATTAACAATTAACAATTAACAATTAACAATTAACAATTAACAATTAACAATTGACAATTATTTGTTAATTTTGTCAACATCAAATATTAATTGTGAATTGATAATGGCTAATTGATAATTGTCAAT
>JBFMDD010000196.1:0-4353 GCA_040754115.1 bacterium | reverse complement strand
TCAATCTTTATATCCGGGGGTGGGTCAATTTCCATTGCCAAATTTGTTCATTTTTGATCTGATTTTTTACATGGGTGGGTCAATTTCCATTGCCAAAAGTGGGTCAATTTTGGTTTGCCATTAACAGAAGCACACTGTTGCAAAACTCATAGGTGCTCCCCCGGGGTATGTCGGATATGATGAGGAAGGACAACTTACCGGTAAGGTCAGAACAAATCCTTACTCCGTAATACTTTTTGACGAGATAGAGAAGGCTCATCCTGAGGTCTTTGATATATTCCTCCAGATATTTGATGAAGGGAGATTGACAGATGCCCACGGTAGAAGGGTAAATTTCTCTGAGGCAGTAATTATCTTGACTTCAAACCTCGGCAGTAATCTGAGTTCAGTGAAGAGGACTATCGGAGTGGACATAGAGAAGAAAGGGAAAGAGCCAACAGTAGAGGAAGAAAAGATAGAGAATGTCTATGAAAAATGGAAGGGATATGAAGAACAGATTCACCAGACTATAGGCAGGGTACTAAGGCCTGAGTTTTTGAACCGGATTCAGAAGAAGTTAATATTTTATCCCCTCGGGAAAGAGACGGTAAAGTGCATTATTGTTGAAAAGATACTGAAGGATTTTAATCAGCGCCTTTCATCAAAAGGTATACATGTAATCTTATCTGATAGTGCCATAGCATTCCTTATGGATAAAGGATACAACGAGACTTATGGTGCCAGAGAGATGCAAAGGACCTTTGAACAGTATATCTGTGAACCATTATCTCAGATGATTCTCAAGGGTGAGGTGAAATCAGGAGAGAGGATAAAGGTTTCTACATCAGATGACGGAATTTATTTTGATGTAGTATGAATGAGGCATAAAAGGAGGGTAAACCTATGGGAGTTTTAAAAGTACCTTATGTAATAGAACAGACACCCCAGGGTCAGCGACAGGTAGATATTTATTCACGGTTATTATCAGACCGTCTTATATTTCTAACCGGTGAAGTTAATGACGATGTAGCAGACATTATTATTGCTCAGCTTTTTTATTTAGAATCAGAAGACCCCAAAAAAGACATCTACTTTTACATAAACAGCCCTGGCGGAGTAGTTACAGCAGGTCTGGCAATTTATGATACCATGCAATATATCTCCTGCGATGTAGCCACTATTTGTCTTGGGCAAGCTGCTTCAATGGGTGCGGTGCTTCTTGCGGGTGGTGCAAAGGGAAAGAAGATGGCGCTTCCCAACGCCCGTGTAATGATACATCAGCCACTCGGCGGTGCACAGGGGCAGGCAACCGATATGGAGATTCACGTAAAGGAAATGAGTAGGATAAAGCGGAGATTAAACGAAACCCTTTCCTTGCATACAGGACAGCCTATTGAGATAATTGAAAAGGACACAGACAGAGACTTCTTTATGACTGCTGAAGAAGCTGTGGATTATGGCTTAATAGATAGAGTTATAAGAAAAAGAGGCACATAATTTTTCGACCTGTATGGTTAGAATAATAAAGACTCATGTATCAGTTTTTAAGAGAGTTAAATCACACAATGCAAGATAGGAATAAATTGAAATTAGTAGAATTCGAAGAATGTTGCGAAGCAAAAATTTATGGAAATTCATTGTTTTTTACTACCAATTTCAATCAATTTCTATAAATTTCCATTATATTTCTATCAGTTTCTATTTTTCTTGTAGTGTGAGATGAAAGTTTCATTTTCATTAGTGAACTTAACCATACAGGTCGAAATATTTCCACCTGTGCAGTTAGGTTTAAGATTATTATTCTCTCCTTACCTTAAAAATGTAAGAAGGGGGATAAGGAGATAAGGAAGATATGGAGATCAGGAACGGTTCACTTTTGTTTGAAAGCTTGCGGATTGAAAAGGGAGTTGAAATTGGAAATTCGAAATTAGGTAGAGAAGGAAAAACCCAATTTCTAATTTCTAATTTCCAATTTCAATTTTCTGTGAATACTTACAAATAGATATCCGATTTTTACACAGGTCTAAAGTTAACTGCACAGGTCGAAATATTTCATTCCTGATATTCCTCATATTGACCCATACCTTTATCGCTTTCACCAAGAATTGCTGTAAAAATAAGTTTTTTGTTGACAGGGAGTAAAAAATTTGATAAAATTTGTCTTACAGTTACGAAATCTAGTGTTGTGTTGACTAAGTTTTGCACCAGTATCGTGTTATAGAGCTCGAAATAGGTTTTAGGTGATAGGTTATAGGTGTTAGATTATAGGACATCCAACACCCAATACCTATCACCTAACACCAATATCTACTATAGGTGATAATCTCTGAAAATAGTGCAGAATTTCTTCAACACGACACTAGGCAAATAGAGGCTGATGTATGAAAGGTGAGATTTAAGTATAAGTATTTATGGACGGTAGAGAAAATGGATACGATGCGTGTAGCAATGTATTATAGCAATAGTGATGTTCGAGTAGAGGAGATGCCTATTCCAACAATTGGTCCAGGAGAGTTATTGGTACGGGTAGAGGCAAGTGGTATTTGCGGTAGTGATGTAATGGAATGGTATCGGATTAATAAAGTACCTCTGGTACTTGGACATGAGATTGGAGGTGAAATTGTTAAAGTAGGAGAGGGAGTAACACAGTACAAAGAAGGAGACCGCATTTCTGCATCTCACCATGTTCCTTGTAACACATGTCATTACTGCCTGCATGGACATCATACAGTCTGCGATACACTCCGAAAGACGCATTTTGACCCAGGAGGTTTTGCAGAATATCTACGATTGCCAGCTATTAATGTAGATCGGGGAGTATATTTATTACCTGATGAGGTCTCTTTTGAAGAGGCAACTTTCATTGAGCCATTGGCATGCGTATTAAGAGGACAAAGATTAGCTAACATGCAGCCAGGCTATAATATATTAATTATCGGTAGTGGTATTGCAGGACTCCTTCATATACATCTGGCACAAGCTATTGGAGCGGGAACCATAATAGCAACAGACATTACTGACTATCGCCTACAGCAAGCTAAACAATTTGGAGCGGATTTTACTATACATGCAAAAGAAGATCTACCAGCTCGGATACGAGAGGTAAATGATGGTAAATTAGCTGATGTAGTGGTAATATGCACAAGTGCTACTACTGCTGTCACACAGGCATTACAATCAGTTGAACGGGGAGGAACTGTGCTCTTTTTTGCCCCAACAAATCAAGGGGTTACCATTCCATTAGCTATTAATGATATTTTTTGGCGCAATGAAATAAAACTTATTAGCTCTTATGCTGGCAATAGAGCAGACCATATATTGGCACTTGACCTAATCCGCGCTCATAGGGTTCATGTCAAGGAGATGGTCACACACAGATTGCCATTAGACCAGATACAATTAGGATTCCAATTGGTTGCAGAAGCTAAAGAGTCTATTAAGGTAATTATTGAACCACAGAAATAATTGGGTATTGGGTAATTACCACAAAAAAGGAGATGATATTAATGAAAATAAAAAAGAAGAAAAAAATTACAAGACATGATATAAAAGAAGATATATTAGCTATGTCGATAAAGCAGATGATAGAATATGTCCGTACAAATCCAGCTAAATTACAGACCTATGCAGGAGTAGCTTTAGGGGTGCTCATTGTTGGATTTTTATTAGTAAAGACTGTTACAGGTGGAATAAGAGGTGCTGAACAACAATTTGCAAAGGCACAGGCTACTTATGAAAAATGCAGCCCTTTATTTAAAGAAAGTTATAGACAAGCATTGAATGAATATCAACAGGTGATTAATAAATATAGATGGAGTAAATGGACTAAGCCTGCAAAGTTTTATAAGGCAGTATGCTTATTGCACTTAGAAGAGTATGATAATGCAAAAACCCAGTTTGAGGAATTTTTACAAAAATATCCAAAACATCTCCTTGCCTCCTCTGCTTTGCAAGGATTAGCTCAAACCTATGAAGAAAAAAAACAGTTTAATGAAGCAATTAAAATCTATAAACGAATCATTCAAGAATATCCTCAAAGCTTCAATATTAATTATGCCTGGTTAAGTATAGGTAGATGTTATCAGGAGTTAGGAGACCTAAAGAAAGCTAAAAAAGCCTATGGAAAGGTATATACTACCTCCAGTTGGGCTGATGAGGCAAGGTTTTATTATAATAAGTTGTAACCGTTCAGGTAGCTAAAAATTTCGAGCTGTATGGTTAGAATAATAAAAACTCATGTATCAGTTTTTAACGGAAATCGAGAAATAAGGTTAAATTTAAAAACCCTTTATTTTTAAGGCTAAATTGGCATAATGAAGAAAATATACATCTCGTTTTATACCCTTATAAATGCTTTCTACTTCAGGTTTATAC
>JBFMDD010000195.1:0-3946 GCA_040754115.1 bacterium | reverse complement strand
AAAAAATACTACCTGTGAAATAGGTTTAAATAAGAGGCAAGGAACTTTCCATAGATAGAATATTCAAGCTCTACTACTCAAACAGATTGCTCCTACGGAGCGTTATTCAAGTTAGCTTCATAGGAGCGATCTGTTTATTCTGTTTCTCACATTCTCCCCCTCTATTGGGGAATATTTGTATAAACCGGGATGGTCCATTTTCGGTCACTTTCCTATGATTTCTTTCGGGTGAAGATTTTGGAGTGCATTGACCATGTCAATGCATGCAGTGTCACGGACACTGCACTCCATATTACATAGCCGCAAGCTTTCAAACAGTAGTGAATTATCCCTATAAACCTATTTCACAGGTCGAAAAAATACAATTAGTGATGGGTATGTTTTGCTCGATATTGGTCAATGGCAAACCAGACTCCAATGATTAATACAATTAATAGTACCGCAAATACTCCTGTCATTTTATTCTTTCCTTTCATCTTTGGGACAAACTAAAATTCCCAGAATAACTGTTAGCCCAATTCCACATAATAGTAATATTCTCAACCAAATAGCAAATTTAAAAAAGAATTCACTGGCAAAAGCCGCTGCAATAACAATCTTAGTAATATCCATGAGTGTTCTGGCTAATAGTTCTCTTCTTTTATCAGTAAAGACACTTATTTCTCTCGCCATAGTAATTTTGATTTTATCATACTTTTTTTATTTTGTCAATCAGACTTTAACTAAAGGCCGTAATCGGTCAGTTATTGGTGGGAGAAAGACACAAAGATTAAGTTTCTCGCAAAGGAGCAGAGTGCGCAAAGATTATAATCTATTTACGATTCTGGTAATCCCATCCTTAATCAATTCAACTTCCTCAACACGACACTACTATGTCACCGTGAGCTTGTCAAAGTGTGCAAAAGTTTGTTGACAGATGATTATCCTCTTTTCCGTAATAATTTTATGGACGGGAATATCGCCATCTTCCACTGGAATGTGGTTCACGATTTGCAATTCATACGCTAATCCAATAAAAGGAATTCCCTTCATCTTGTTCAATAAATTATCGTAGTAGCCTCCTCCGTAGCCAATTCTGTTACCTCTTTCATCGAAGACTACCCCCGGGACAATGACTAATTCTACTTCTTCTAAATTTATCTTTCTTCTGCACTCTAATTTTGGCTCCAAGATGCCAAATTTTCCTATCTTGAGTTCATTATCAAAATCCTTTATTTCAGAAAGAGATAGGACTTTTTCACTTTCTACAATAGGTACAGCTACCCTTTTATCAAGCCGGAGTGCCTCTTTAATCATTTCATGTGTTTGGACTTCACTTCTAAAGGAGATGTAAAAAGAAATAATAGATGCTTTTTTAAACTCCTCTAAGTTAAAGAGTCTTTCTTTTATCTTGAGACTTTTGCTGGTTATCTCTTGTGTGGTTAATAAATTTCTTTTTTCTGAAATTGCTTTTCTTAAATCAGTCTTCATTTGATTACAATTTTATTATAGATAAGGAGATAAGTCAATAGAAAAGTTTATAAAATTGTAATGTATTAGCAGGAGAGTCTTTATTAGAAAATAGCAATTTGTAAAGATTGAGGTTAGGATTGAAGGCAAGTTGATCTAACGCATTTTTATACTTGAAGATGGCATAATTTACGATTCTGTATCTGCTTAGGTTGTCAGGTTCAAGGTTAGAAAGCTAACCCTTCAACCGTGACCCTGGAACCGTGAACCATGGAACTGAGAATCTAAGTTACAAAAATCGGGACGGTTCACTTTTGTTTGAAAGCTTGCGGTTAGAAAAGGGAGTTGAAATTAGAAATTAGGGAAAGAAGTGAAGACCTAATTTCTAATTTCCAAAAGAAATCACAGGGAAAACGATGAAAATAAACCGTCCCTAAATAACTCAGTTAATGGCAGTGTTCAGTATAACTAAAAATTCCTTAAGGGTTTTTTCTCCTGAACCAATTTTTCTTTCAACCACAAAGCAACAAGTGTTGAAACACTTATTCCCTTTCTGACAGCAATTTTTTCAATTTGTTGTTTTATATCAGATTCAAGTGGAATACTTATCTTCTTTTTATCTTTTACCAGGTCAACTTTAATCTCTACTGGCTCTGTATCATCCAGATAATCTACTAAACTATGAGTATCCCAAAATTCAGCTTCTTCTTTAATTGTTTGAAATTTGGGTATCTTAGACATTTTTATCACTTCCTTTTATATAATCTTCTTTCTTTAGCTTCCATCTCACGAGCTGTTATAATTTTTGCTTGCCCTTTACCTTTATAACTAAAAACAATAAATAGATATCGCCCACTATTAGTTTGTCCTAATGCATAATAGCGAATATCCTTATGACTTAAATCTTTTGGACCGCGTCTGAACTTTGGCTGATTAACAAAAACTTCCTCAACTTCATACTGATTTACATGGTGCTCTCGATTAATCTTTTCTACAATATCATTATCACATATCACTCTGGTAATTTTCACTTCCACACCTATTCCTCAAAATTTATTATAACATTAACTAAAGATGTTGTCAATAGAAAAAAATGCAAGTAATCTTCTTCTAAGTTCCATTTTTACAGAATTGGAAATCACGATTTGTAATTTCCAATCTTCTATTTCTTCTCTGAACTTACATCATTGATCTAATTTCTTGTAGTAAAGTTTCAACCATGTCTGCTTGAGCCACCTTTTTTATTATTTTGCCTTTTTTAAATAACAATCCTACTCCTTTACCGCCGGCGATGCCAATATCTGCTTCCGCTGCCTCACCAGGTCCATTGACTACGCAACCCATAATGGCGATTTTAAATGGGAAATGGGAAGTGTGAAGTGTGAAGTGTGAAATTTCTCTTTCTACTTCTTGAGCAATTTTAATTATGTCTATTTCGCATCTGGCACAGGTAGGACAGGAGATTACTTCAGGACATCGGTGGCGTAATTGCAATGCTTGTAAAATCTCATACCCAACTTTTACCTCCTCAACGGGGTCTGCAGTAAGTGAAACTCTGATTGTATCTCCTAATCCTTGTGCCAGTAAAGTGCCAATTCCTACGGCTGATTTTATACCTCCACTCCAGGGAAGCCCAGATTCGGTTATCCCAATATGAAATGGATAATCGACTTTTGTCGCCATTAATTCATACGCTGAAATAGTCATTGGCACATCTGTTGCTTTTAATGATATAACAATATCAAAAAAGTCTAATTCTTCCAGTATTTTTATATGCTCTAAGGCTGATTCAACTAATGAAGAAGAAGTTACACTGCCAAACCTTTTTCTATCCACAGAGCCTGAATTAACCCCAATTCGGATAGGGATATTTCTTTCCTTTGCCTTTTCTACTATTTTGACGACTTTATCTTTTTGCTTGATATTTCCTGGATTAATCCTTAGTTTATCAACGCCTTGTGCGATTGCCTCTAATGCCAGTCGATAATCAAAATGAATGTCAGCGATTAAAGGGATACCAATCTGTTTTTTAATTCTCCCTAATACCCTGGCTGACTCCATATCTGGGACAGCTACTCTAATTATTTCACAACCAATCTCTTCAAGCCTCTTAATCTGGCTTACCGTTGCCGCAACATCCCTCGTATCTGTTTTAGTCATTGATTGGATAGAAATAGGTGCATCTCCTCCAATTGGTAGTTTGCCTACCTGGACAGTCCTTGAGTATCTTCTATTCATAATTTTCCCTTCTCCACATGATAGCAATAAGAACCCTCCTTTCTACCACCGAAGCCTCTCGGATAAATTTGAGTGTTAATTTTATTAGTGTTCACAAGTAGAAAGTTTTTTCTTCACCCCCATTCTTGGTAACTTATCGTTACCCACATCTTGAGAGGGAAGATTTTTGAGGGGAAGTACTCCGAAATAACAAAGATATGCAGTCCCCAATAATTAACAATTAACAATTAACAATTAACAATTAACAATTTACAATTAA
>JBFMDD010000194.1:0-7867 GCA_040754115.1 bacterium | reverse complement strand
ACCAACAATTAGAGATACCCTTTCCTACGGCCAAAGAAGTTCAGGAGCTAAAGAAAATGTAGGCACAACAAAAAATAAAGAATTAAGGTTTGATAAGGGTTTTTGTCTTGCATCTGTCAAAGTTGGGTTTTAAAAAGAATTAAAAAATTTGCTTGCATAAAATCTTAGTCTCTGGTATAATATATGTCAAAAGCCTCAGAGAGATTTAGAGCCTGAGGAGAGAAGTTATTTTTTAGTTGACTTAAGGCTTAAGTGTGGTATAATAGATTTAAGGTCAAAAATCTTAAAAGAGAGGTGAAAGGCTATGTTTAGAAATAAGATGATCTTAGGGCTGATTTTTCTTGTGAGCTTAGGCTTGATGGCTGATTCAGCTCAAGGGGCTTGGTGGCAGTTCTGGGAAAAAGACGCTCAAGCAGTGGTTCAGCCAGAGGTTAAAGAAAGCCCAGAGGCAGTAGGCACTGAGAGTGAGTTAGCTAAGGCAACAGAACAGGAAGGGACTCAGACAATAGAGGCTCAAGCAATAGAGCCAAAGTTGGTAATGGAGTATAAGCTCTCTGAAGGTGAGGAGATTGTTGATGTTATCTTTGATGAGGCAGAGATGACCGTAAAAGAAGCAAAGGCTTTGGGGATGAAAGGCTTAGAACAAAGAAAGGCAACCGAGACCGTGAAGGTGCAATATCCGAAGGTATTGGTAACTAAGAAGGCTGTTAAGTTTTTGGATGAGAAGAGGAAAGTTACTAATGAGATACCGTTAAAGGAAGTCCAGATAGAGAGAGTAGCCTATAAAAGTCCTTTAGTATCTTTAAGTACCAATAGGATAATTCTTGTTACTCAAGAAGGTGAGTTTACATTTCATTTAGATTGCTTTGATACAAAAGGTAATCTTATCTGGCAAAAGAGAAATTTAGGTAATCCTGTTTTTCTCTCTGGAAACGGGGGATATATTGTGAGTGGGCCGTTGATGACAGCTCATGAAGCTCCTCCTGTATGTATCTTGTGTGAGGTAAAAAACGGTAAAGAGTTATGGAATAAAAAAATAAATACTGAATTTTGGATTCCTCATATTCTACATAATGGACAGGTACTTATATTAGAAGATTTCTTCTTTGAGAAGAAAAGCAAAATTAGCCTAATAGATATTGATGGAAAAACTTTATGGAATCGAGAATTATTGAATACAGGAGATTGGACGATTGTCTCATCAGAGCTTGAAGATAAGATAATTATTTGGAACTGGGTTGGCCATATCTATGTATTCAAAAAAAATGGGGACATATTATGGGATTCTAAAAAATTCCCTACGGGAGATATAAATTTATTTTTATCTGAAGATAACAATTATTTAGTAATTTTAACAGGGAATCAAATTTTTATGATAAATACGGTGAGAGGTAATATTCTCTGGAAACGAAATGTAGAAAATGATTTTAATTATGCTTCTATGAGTCGAGATAATAGCTATTTACTTTTAACTAAGGGGCCACCGTATTTCCTAAGGCAGCCTCATTTGACAGACAAGTTTACCATTTTGGAGAGAAAGACTGGTCAAATTATTAAAATAAAGAGAAAAGGATACATTTGGGGAGAATTGTTGGAAAATGAAAAAATTTTTCTCAAAAGTGGTTCTGATCTTCTTATGTTCCATCTTCCATTATCAGGAAAGGAGAGAAAGAATTGAAAAAAGGAGGAAGATTAAAATGGAGGATAATATCAAAAACAAAAAGTGTTTAACAGTTTTAATAAGTCTTCTTCTCTATTTAAGCCTTACAAATGTGGCTTATGGAGTAGTCTGGCCTAACACCCCTGGTGGTGGCCGAACATATCCAGAGGGGTTATCAAGTGATTATGGGCCAAGAGGTACTGCTGATTTTCATAGGGGGTTAGATTTCCCTGACGATCCTAATGTAAAGGCTGTTGAGGCAGGAAGAGTTTGTACAGCAACCTTGCCTCTGATAATAATTTATGGTGCTCATACAGTACGATATTATCACATGGCCACAAGAACTGTAAATATAGGTGATTATGTAACCGAAGGTCAAAAAATTGGAGAATATCGAACTGCAGACGCTCATGTTGACATAAAACTATCTACTTTCACCAACCCACTTCGAGACCTCTTTAGTTCTCTATACACTTCCAGCACTCCTTCAATCCAAGATGCAACTCTAACAGGAGATGTTGAGTTTAAAGATGGTAAGTATTATATCAATCAGGACTCAGAAGATGTTACAATAGACACATACATTGAAACCAACACAAAAGATTCAGATGTAATTGAGTTCAGTCTCAATCCATCAATTTCAGGATTTCCAATAAAGTTTGATTACCATAATTGGAGCATACAGACAGGAATGAGGTATAATTCTTATACGGATAAGTATAGTCCAGCAGAGGATCATTTTTATTATGACTGGGATGTATCAAGTGTTCCTGAAGGAGAATATACTTTAACCATATCTGCTACTGATGTAAACGGTAATCAAGATTCAGAAACATTAGATTTAATCATTGACCGTACTCCACCCATCATAGACGATATCAAGTTTTATGAGCATCTTACTGATGAGAAGCTTTTGGAAGACAGACTGTATGGTGGGATAGATATAGAGGTTGAAGCACATGATCCAGATGATAGTTTAATGCGAGTTACTGGCATAGTTTATGCTCTTTATAACCCACAGGATGCTTTTTTGAGTTCCCTGCTTTTCCCAGAGCAAATTGTGACAGTGGAAGAAATATTGAACTACATATCCACAAATAATATTCAACTTCCAATAATATATTCCTCACAAGAGATTCTACCTATGAGTTTATACTGGAATACAACTGCTACTACATACTGGGACGGACCGTATCTTTTAAAGGTAGAGGTAGAGGATTTGGCGGGAAATACCAAGACAACACATAGATTTATTCGTGTAGACAATAATGCCCCGCATCTTGATATAGTAGAGACTTATCAGATGGAACCGTTTGATATGAAGAAGAAAAATGAAAAACAACATGTTAAGTCTAAATGCTTAGAAAAGATGGAGAAAGACAAACTCGCTAAACCAGAAGAGATAAAAGAGATTTATATCAAGGAACAAAGAGAATTAGAGGGTTATCATAGAAAATACTCAGCTTGCTGGAATGAAATTAATGGTGGTAGGGAATTGAAGGTTTTCCTAAAAGAACCTCTCAAGAGGGGAGTAGAGACGAAATTTTTACTACTATTTTCACAGCCTGTCCAGATTAAGTCAGCGTTTATACATCCGCAATCCAATATGAACAACCGTATTCCACTTAAACTTAATTCTCAAGATGAAAATTTAAATTATTATATAAGTGACGCTGTTATTATTCCATCGTCAACAGATTGGGATGGAGAGGTTATGTTAAATATATCTGCTCATGATGTCAATTGGAATAATCTTGATAGAGACCCGCGGACAATCGCAGTAAGAGATGATGAATTTGGATTCCATGAGGGCTATGAAGAAGGAAGTGATATGAATCACTCCTTTGAATTACCTCCAGCGCCAGCTGCACCTTCTAATCTTACAACTGAAGTGATAATACAACATACACAGCCTCAATGGATTAATCTTTACTGGCAAGATAATGCACAGGATGAGGATGGATTTGTAATCTTTCGAAGAAAAGATGGAGAGAAAAATTACTCACTCGAAGTGAGAATTAACTCTCCAAATGTAAATAGAATAGAAAGGATTATTCCTCCAGAGCAAGGAGTGTACTTTTACACAGTGATGGCATTCAAAAAACAGAGTGGCTACTCAAAACCATCAGTAGAGCAAATGACAGCTTTTGTCCCGGGAGGCGAGGAGACAGACTTAGAGCCTCCTGGCGGTAGAATAATTTATGACCAAGAAGGTTTGTGTGTGAAGGGAAGTGTATCTATAAAAGTAAAGGTATGGGACAATGTAGGTGTGCAGAAGGTAGAATTTTATTGCTCATCAAAAGGAGAGGAATATTTTATAGGTGAGTCTTCTTATTTCTTTCATACCCCGGAGGGAACATTTACTATTTATGAATGGGACTCAAGTAGCTTAGGAAAAGTAGGAGATGGGATTTTCTGCTACATTCGCGACTATAGAAATAACCATGCTATATCAGAAAATGTATGGCCAATTTTAATAGATAATATCCCACCAACCGCTATATCAGATCTAAGAGTATCTCCGGATACATGGACTGGTATTAATTTCTTTAATTTGAACTGGGATGATGCACAAGATTATGAAAGTTATGTTGAAAAGTACTATTATTCTTTAAATTCATCGCCACAAGAGAACTCATCATTTACTCTTTCTTCATTTATCCCAGAGTTGTTTTTGGATAAAGATGCTACAAGTGGAGTTTACACTATTTATATTACTCCAAAGGATGTAGCTGGGAATATAGGTCCTATATCAAAAGGATTACTTCTTTACGATATCAGCGTGCCTATTATAACTGCTCAACAAGCTACACCAGATATTGTATTTGCAAGTGAAACAGTAAAATTTACTGCGAGAGTTGAAGATATACACAGTGGAGTACAATGGGTGATAATTTCAACTTCACTCATCGGTCTTCAGGATATGGTGATGTATGATGATGGAATGAATGGTGATGAGGTAGAGAATGACGGAATTTACACAATCCAGGCTACAATACCAAATGATACTCGTAGGGGAGTATATAATTTAGTTGTTACTGCTTATGATAATTGTACCAATATTGCAACATCAACTATCACCTTACGAATAGAGAAGCCAGATGATACTCCACCAACTATTACTGACCAACAAGTTACACCTGAGATTGTAAATGTAGGAGATGGAGTAAAATTCACCGCAAAGGTAGAAGATACAGGCAGTGGAGTAAAATCTGTTATTATTGACCTCTTTGCTATTAATGGTAGTTCCATCCAACAGATGTATGATGATGGAACAAATGGGGATGAGATAGCTAATGATGAAATCTACACTTATAAAACTACAATACCAAAATCCGTATCACTTGGAATGAAAAAGTTAATCATCACCGCTGAAGACAATGTTTCTAACATTAGTAAAGGCACTATCACGCTACAGGTAATAAATCCAAGGATAACATCAGTTTTGCCTACCTCAGGGACTGTTGGTACAATAGTAACAATAAAAGGTGAAGGCTATCTTCCATCAGAACAAATACGGATAGATTTTGGCACGACATTGACTATATGCTTGGCTACTGCGAATACTCAAGGTAGTTTTACCGCTACCTTTATGGTTGATTCTCAACCTTATGGCACAAAGACAATTACTGCTACGGGGGTTTTATCTAATACACCAGCAGAGGCTATCTTTGTATTGTTAGATAGCCTTCCGCCAACTATTGTCAATCCTCACGCTATACCCGAGATAGTAAAGATAGATAAGCAGGTAAAATTAACAGCCGGAGTGACTGATGACTACAGTGGTGTAAAAGCGGTTTATATTGACCTTACTCCTATTGAAGGTAGTCCTAACCAATCAATGTTCGATGATGGCACAAATGGGGATGAGATAGCAAATGATGGAATCTACACTTATAAAACTACAATACCAAATTCTGTCCCATATGGAGTAAAGAATTTAGTTATAACTGCTGCGGACATCGTTTCTAACATCAGTAGAGGAACTATCACCCTACAGGTAATAAATCCGAAGATAACATCAGTTAACCCTACATCAGGAACTATTGGAACAGAAGTTACGCTGAAAGGTGAAGGTTATCTTGCAAATGAACAAATACAGATAGATTTTGGAGCTACATTGACTATTTGCCTGACTACTACTAATGCTCAAGGTAGTTTTACCGCTACCTTTACGGTTGATTCTCAACCACCAGGCTTAAAAACTATTAGGGCTACTGGTATTGTTTCTGGTATATCTGTTGAAGTTAGATTTGATACTGGACAAACTTATCTTGCAGACTCTAAGATAGAACCTGAAAATCCAACTACTGTTCAAATAATTACCTTTAGAGTAACATATTTTGATACTGAGGGCAAATTACCAAAGGTATGGTATCCAAAGGTATATATCTATTTAGGTAAGCAATTATTCCTATCAACACATATGATGCCTAAAGATTATAGAGATACTAATCCTATAGATGGTAAAGAGTATTATGTCCCAATACGATTACCTCTTGCCGGAACATATACTCACAAATTTGAGGCATTTAATGTAGATAATAGAATAGCAGTTGGCAGTCCTACTGTACGGCAAACAGGGCCTGTAGTGACAGGAGTAAATAGACCACCAACTCTGTACTGGGTATACGAAGAAGGGTATATTGCTGATGGTGTTAATCCAAACTCCGGTAAACCAGGAAATATGTTTACCTATAAAGTCAAATATCAAGACTATAATAATGATTCTCCTATGCCAGGTTATCCAAAGGTATATATTTATAATCAGAATGATACATTATTTGCTGTTGCTACTATGACGCTGGAGTCTGGTGAAGGTGATTGGTTCACGGGAGCGGTTTATGTTTATGCTACTAATAAATTTACTACTGCTGGATGGTATAAATATAAATTTGAGGCAAAGGATATTTATGGGGCAGATGCAGGAGGTGCACCAATATGGAAACGTATAGGACCGGCGATTACAGGTAATGCACCGGTATTGAGCTGGACTGGTGAACCTGGGTATGAAATAGATGGATTAAACCCAGAATATACATCTCCTAATTCGTTATATACTTATCGCATAAAATATAGTGATGCAGATGGTGATCCTCCATATGGGGATAGAGTATATGTAAGTATTTATAAAAATGGCAAATTATATTATTTACTTCCACTGATGCACAAATGTGGTAGTAATTATAAGGAGGGAGTGATATTTTCACAGACTTATTATCTTTTTCGACCGGGAATATATTCCTATAAATTTGAGGCAAAGGATAAATGGGGGGTGTCAGCAATTGGGACACCTACCTATCTTTTAAGTGTAGGACCGATAATAAGTAACCCACCACAATTATTATGGGCAGAATTGAATTTTGAATATTTAGTTGATGGAGTTGATCCTGATAAAGGTGCTCAAGGACAGGTATTTACCTACATAGTAAAATATAGTGACCCGGATAACGACCCACCGCTTTTGGGATACCCAAAATTACACATATTTAAAGATGATAAGCCAATTGAAGGAAGCCCGTTTATCATGGAACATTATGATGTTTCAGATACAGACTATAATAATGGTAAATTATATAAAAAAGAGATTACTTTGCATGAACTGGGTGATTATAGTTATAGATTTGAGGCAAAGGATATTCATGGTATAGAAGCAAAGGCATTGAGGTTATATTTAGAGCCTAAAATTGACTCAGGTGGAATGATAGAAGACATACTTGATGTACGATTTACCATACATCATTATGATATAAGTGATGAAAAAGCAATAAGTGGTAGGTTAAGTAAAGAAGAGATAGAGCTATTTGGTACAGAAACATTAGCATTAATTGGGACAGAGTTTAAATATAAATTCCGTAATGAAGAGGATATTTTAACCTATATTCAGGAATTAGAGAAAAAAGCAAGGAGTAGCTCACCACTTGATGTCAAGAGAGGGCCAAGATTAAGTAGGCCACCTGTATTAAGTTTTGCTACATCCACTCCTTATAATGGAACAAGTGGTGTGAATATTTTTGAGGGTCAAGCACCTATATCAGTTACATATAAGGTAATATACACAGATTATGATAATGACCCTCCATTTGGAGGTGTAAATGTGTATATATTACGCAATGGAGCAGGTTATCCTGCTGATGGTGTACCTTATCCTCTGGTGCCTTCTCCTCCTTTTGTCTATTCTAACGGAGTAGTTTATTCTCGCGTAAT
>JBFMDD010000193.1:0-2510 GCA_040754115.1 bacterium | reverse complement strand
TGGACGCTATTCCGGACTAAGTTGGTCAGGAATATCATCACTTTTATCCCCTTCCAGTTCCTCTATCACATCTTCAAAATATTCTTCATCATCAGGCGTGAGGCAGCGATCCGTATCTGTCCAGGTCTCGGTATAGGTGTAGGGGTAGGTCACGGTGGTGCTGATATCTTTTAAAGCATTTTCCAGATTGCAGCTCTGTATTGTCTCTGAGTCTTCTGATAGTGGAAAGTCATCGTGGACGTGGATATTGTTGTCGTTCTCTCCGCCAAGAGTAACGTCTATATCATCGCACGGAGTAAAGTAAGAGCAAAGATTCTCTAAGGTACACCACTTTGATGTGTCAAAAGCTGCGCCAAGAGGCGGACTTACAAAAATTAACCGAACTGAGCCTTGTGGGATATGCCATTCTTCATGGTAGTTGTCACCCTCGCCATGTCCATAATTTATGTAGATATAGTCAACACCACTCTCTTCGTAATAGCCAGTAATGAGTGCGTCGTGGGCTTCAGTCCAATCAAGAGACACATCTCTGATGCCGATACCTCCATCACACTGGTCTTCATCAACACAATAGACAATAATTACAGGGTAACCTTGGTCCACATAGGTCTTAATCTTCTCAAATCCTTCACTTGGAGTTAGTTTATCACCTTCACCTCCAGCCTTTACTTTGTAATAACTAAAATTCCAGTTCTCATAGCCTTTCTCATCAAAATAGTCTTTTAGCCCATTCTTTACTTTTATCCCGCTACAGGAAGTCGGATTATCATCTCCTTCAGCTGCACATCGCGCAGTGCAATTCATATAGTCATCCCTTAGTGTTTCAGCCAGTTCTTGCCACTTGAGTTTTCCATTGCTATCCCGGAAACCGTCTGTAAGCCCGGTATATCCGATTGAAGCATACCAAGCAACAAGTTCTGCACCAGCAATAGGTCCACAGCCTACATAGTAGTACTGGTTCTGATATGGCCATGAACACTGCCCAGCAATATGCTGGTAGAAAGTTGGAACACCCCAAATCCAAGCACTCTTAGAAGGACTCCTACCTACAGTAGCAGAAGTGATAACTCTGTACCATGCGGTTAAGGAATAGGTTTTAGTGCGGTACGAGTTATGTGTTTCACTGCACTCTGTAGTACAACTCACAGGGCAGTTATAAGGATCCCATTCCTGTCCATTTTCTAGACAACAGTGATTTTCAAGATTATCGCAAGAAGTTACATCTGTTCTATTATCATTAATATAAGTGTAATATGAGGTGCAATTTTCGTCGGTTGACTCAGACTCGGCCAGATGAGGTAGGAACTGGAAAATCTCAACATTAGGGTCTGCAGATACCATCTTGAATTCAGTAATTAGTTTCTCCTCACAATTTGGGCAGATCTCCTTTATATCTTTTACTCCTAAACTTTTAGATACTCTTCCCCAATTAGCGACAAATCCGTTAGGACCTTGGGCAGAGGCGCCTCGTTCTGGGTCCATACCTTTAATCTTGGAAATTTCTTTACTTGCCTCATCTTTTAAAGATTTCCTTAAATTCTGATATTCTTTCTCCTGCAAGGTTATCCCTATGGGGAAGAGAGCAGAGGGCAAAAGATACACATATTTTTTTTCTGCAAGGACTTCTTCAGTAGATGGCTTACCTGAAGATGAAACTTCTTTGTAAAGGAAACCAATCTCATATCCTTTGGACATCCGTGGCTCATAAAAAGGTTTAACTACTCTAATATTATTGATAGGTTTCCCTATTTTATTAGCAACATTTTTTCTCCCTATTTCCATAAAAACTTGCGGAGGAAGACCTTTACTTAAGGAAACAAGTGTTGGTGTAATAGGCGAAGCTCCTACCATTACTGTGGTAAATTTTTCTGGAATCCGCATTTTCTTTAATGAAAGAATAGCTTTATCAAATTGGCGCTCTTTAGTTGCCCTAACTATTGCATCACCCTGAGTATTTAGTTCATCAGCAATCTGTTCAGTAAGAGTCTTGTCAATTGGTCCTGTCTGGAAGATAGCTACAAATGCTGTAGGATTACCTTCCAGATCTCTCAAAAATGAACGACCAATTGGCTTCATAGAAGGTTCTATACCGCCCATAAGGATAGCATACTTCCGGGCTGCTTTTTCCAAGAATTTGTGGTCAAAAGTATTTTTCTTACTTGATATATTCGTTAATTTTTTATTACCAAAAAACATTGTTTGTTGAATTTTTCTATTATTAAATGTTAAAAGGTTTAATATTTTCCCTTTCTCAAATTCAGTTCTCTTTAAAGATTGAGTTTTCAGTTGCGAAAAAAACTCTAAACCAACATAAAAAATAGAAAAAATCAAAATTAATATTAAAATTCCTAATATAATTTTTATAATTTTCGTATTCATAATATTGAACTGATATTTAGTAAATCACGAATAAGTGTTAAAATAACACTAAAAAGGTCGTTTTTTAGCTGCCAAATCTTAAAGATTCAGCAAATTTTAACACTTATTTATGACTTCTAATAAAAGTTATC
>JBFMDD010000192.1:0-22887 GCA_040754115.1 bacterium | reverse complement strand
AAATCTACGCCTGTTATTACGCTTTCGAGAACTTCCCCTCCCAACCCTCGATTAGTTTCTAATAACTCCGATACTTTCCATGCTATATCATTATTCTGCTTTTCTAATTGTTGTAATTTATCTGTATGTGTCTTAATCTTTTCAAATATATTGCGGTCTATTTCAAGTATCTGTAACCAGATGTCAAAAATTATCTTCCTTCTTACCTGCACTCCAGTAGTAACTAAATTAACATCTGCCTGCGTTTGTTTCGTTACAGTTACAATCGGATATAATGACGAATCCAGAAATAAAGGGATAATCGAATAGACTTTATTAATCCCTAATGTGGTTTTATTACTGTCTATTAATTCAACCAATTTATCTTGTATATCTTGATATGGATTAGTCATTTAAACCTCTGACAAATCGTATCTAATGTTTTTTTCAACCATAATGCGAATGATTTATGTATTTCTTTCTCTTGTTTTCCTTCTAATGCACACCAGATACGCTCCTGCGGTGCATCCTGCACATACGCCGCCCAGGGAATTACTGCTCTATCTACGCCCCAAGACATCCACATTAGCTCTTTTTCATACACATTACCATCTGCACCCTCTACCGTCGCCGCCTTATATAATGCCCGTGTCCTTTGTAGTATCGGCATCCCTGGGTAATGCTTTTCCTTCCACGCTTTATAGCGTGGACTTAATGGTGTCCATCTATGCCAATTTTCTGTCCTAAATCGCTCTTGTAATGACTTTATAACTATCTTCTTGCAAGTGTTCCAATAATCCGATAAATCCGATAAAGCCTCTTTTTCTATTCGCTGTGATAAATTTATTAATTCTTTTGGGGTAGGCTTCCATTCTAATTTAATCTCCATATCTCTTTACCCCATAAGCATTTTCTCAAACTGCTTTATCTTTGTTTCATAATTTTGTTCAAACAATGAGTTTATCTGCAATCTTTCTATATCTGGTAATGCCATTGCTATTCCTACAAATCTATCAGGTTCTTGTGCTTTCATTCTATCACAATATGCCTCTGCCCCTAATAACAATATCGCTTCTCTCCCTACAATATCTTCGATAGTAGGGACAGAAGCATACTCAACATTGTATTTATTATCACTTACTCCATCATTTACATAATTCAATGTTTCTGTTACTGTTGTAGGTTCTACGCCAATAATTTTAACCCCCTGACCTCGTTGTTCCCAGAATACCTGTCGATTGCTTATTGTCCATATATTTCTTATCCACAATTTATCGGTTGGTATCGTATAATTATCATCTATGGTAATATTCGTTGCAATTATGAGTTTAGGTCGGCACTGTGCATAATGCTGTAGTGCCTGGCTGATAACCTCATCTAATTCGCTGTCCTCAAAATCCTTTGAATAGACCCTCACTTCAATTGTTCCACCAGTAAATCCAGAACACTCAATTTTACTAATTCGTAAAAATCTCTTTGTGCTTATTTCTTCATCATTAGTTGTGAAGGTCAATGTTTCGTCTTGTGCATTATTTTCGCTATCGTAGCCAATGATTTTTACCGTTCCCCACACTGTCGCTCCAACTATTACTACCCGAATATAAGATGCAACAATAGGTTTCCCCGTGGGGACTATCTCCGATATTATCGTAGTAGTCCCCACAATAATTGTTTTGTCTCTTATTCGTGTCCTTAACCTATCCCTAAACTCTGTCTGAGTCATTATCTACCTCAAAACTATTCTGTTCGATAGTGAGCCAGCATTAAGGTCGCCAACTGAGCCGCTACAGGCACATCCTCCGCTGAACTTTGTTTTGCTACATAGTAAGTTTGTGCTTTCTCTGTAGCCGTCGGACCATCAAACGAAAGTGCATCAAATGTTCCATATACGCACGCCCCTTTTTGCCCAATAACCATCTGATTTACCGGATATGCTGACGAAATAGCCTCCGATATTGCCGATGCTTGCGTAATTGGTAACCCAGCCCAAGTGACAGCAAAGTTTTCAGCTGACACTTTATCTGGTCCCGCAGGTATCAATCCTGCTGATGTAAATTCTTTAGCTGCCGATATTTTTTCTGCAAACTCTTCGCTCATTCCGCAGAAAGTCGTTGTCCAATAGCGATTTCGCACTAATGCCTTAACCTGTGCGGTTAAATCCCGCCCCACTGTCAATCTGTCTGCCAGTGTGTTCCCCAATGCGGTGTCATTCACACGGAATACCTTGGCATTTTTCGTGTAAGTATATTTTGCCTTATATGGAGGGGTCAGTCCAGCTGTTACGGGATTATCAGCAATGACTATTTGCCCGTCAGCATATCGGACATAATAGTCCGCATCTGCTCCTGCTGATGTTTTAACCGTCCCGTCAGCCTTTAAATATCCTCTTACTAGCGTTTTAGGTGTTGCCGAACTATCTATAACCTCTACTTTTTGTAATGTAGAAGTTGCATCTGTGCCAACATCTACCAATTGTGCAGTTCGTAGATTAGTCGTGGTATTTTCTTTTTTGATATACTCTTTCTCAATCCAGCCAGCATTAGCTGCCTGATAAGCTTTCGTAGCTCCCACCTGCACTAAACTTTCTGCCGTAGTAACTTTTACCGTGCTATAGCAATTAGACATAGCCACCATGACTCCCCATAATTTCCTGTCAACTCTTCGTCGAACATCTTCTGCTATTGCTGCCAGATTAGCCGCTTCTGCATTAATGTTTCCTGCCGCTTTAGCCGATAGCATCGCTTCGTAAGTAATTTTTGTTCTCATTTTCTTTGCTGTCGCATAGAGAGTATAAGGAGTAACTAATATCCCTGTCTCAATCAAATCCGCACCTTCGCCAACCTCGATAGCAGATACATCTGCATCAAAATCTGCAGAGTATTTATTGACTGAAATAGTATCAATTAGCCCTGTCATCGTGTGTATATTACACACCTCTAATGCGGTTATGCGTGGTAGTATCTGTTCGATAACCACTCTGGCATAACTTGTTGGGGTGAATATATTAGCCGCTACCGTTTCCTCATTCTTTAGCTCTAGATGATACATTCTGTCAAACTGCTCCAGGATAGGCTTAATTTTGTCTTTTGCCGCTTCTGATACTGGGCTCTTATCTGTATTACTTAGCTGCCTGTTCAGTTCTTCGTTTAATCTTCCTATTCTCTCTCCAACTCCTGTATTCCCTACGCTAACATAGCCACGCCCAATACCACCATATCCTCTCGCTTCAAGCTTTGCCGATGCAATTGCAGTGTCCATCATCTTAATTTTCTCGTCCAATCTCTTATTAACATTCTCGATAGTTCCTGAGTAGTCTAACCCTTCTAATATGACCTGCTGTTGTTTTTCATTGAATCTGCTAAACTTAAAGTCGGACTCTGCTATTTTTTCTTTTACTGCTTGTTCATTTTTCTTTCTCTCATCTTCTACTCTTTTCTCATCTAAAATCTTTTGCACAGATTCACTTTGTTTTTTTAATTCATCCTCTTTTACCTTCAAACTCTCATTTACTTGTTTTTGAATTATCTCATCCAATTGTTCTTGTGTTAATTCCATCTTAATCATCTCCTTTTTATCTTTAGTCTCGATAAGAATTACTTTATTGTCAGGGTCTTTTACTGACACCTGACCAAAGGGAAACAAATCAAAACCACTGATTTGTAGGCTTTCTACAAACTCAACGGGCTTTCCGTTGAGTTTTTTGGTGGTTGATGTTCCCATTGCTCGCTGACTTGTTTCCAGCATAACCCCTGCTTTCGCTAATGCGATATAGTCCTTTCCTGCTTGTGTCCCTACAAAAGTTAATGATGGTATGCTTACTATACCATCATCACTTATTACTATTTCATTTATCTTCGCTACTACATCCCGCCCCGAAAAAGCATTGTTATCGTTGTCTGGATGATTCGCACACATAACCGCACCGCCCAGCTTCGCCAGTTCACTCAAGCGATTAACTTCTGGTTTCAATACTTCAATTGGATATATCCGATTATTTTCGTTCACTATCCCAGCTTTCTGCACAACATCTATCTTTGCCTTAACCTCAACTATTTCTCCTTTTTTATCTACAACCTCATTAAGGATGTCCACCTTAAACCGCAATGTTTCGTCTAACCTGTGAGGTTTAATCTGTATAGTTTCAGTCTTTTTCTCATAGCCTTTCATTTTCTTTTTTACTTCTTCTGGTAGGCTTCTATCAAAAGGCTCATCTGGATTATAGGTTACCTCAATTCCAAACTTTAGCTCTGCCCTTACTATCCGTTCCCAGATAATCTGTTGTTCTTCTTTCGTATATCCCCCCGCTTCACGATTATCTGCACTGGCAAACCTAACTTTGGCATTCCTTGCGTGTGCCTCTGTGTCCAGCGGATAACGATAATTCACCGGGTCAGCAAATTCATCATCACTTACATCTGCATATTGACCAGGCTTTGTAAGATTACCGCCTTCTTTAATTCCTATTTTGTATTTTTTACTCCTCTCCTCCCGTGCCTTCTCTAATTTTTCCCGTTCTTCTTCTGAGTAGCCCCCTTGTTCATTTAGCCACAATAGCCCCTTCTTCTCGTTAATCTCTTTGATAACAGTAACCATCTCTACCTTAACAGGTTCGGTTAATTCAATTGTGCCATCAGGTGCTATAGTATAATTGACTTTAAAATATTCCGTTTGCCCGAATAAATCATCATATCTACTACAAATAACATAGTCATCGAATAATGCCTCAACATAAGTACTCTTTGCTTGCTTTTGCAAAGTATCTTGTATTTTGCTCTTTTTTTCCTCATAACTTCCAGATATATCTCCCCACCATTCGTTTAATTCCTTCTCTATCTCTTGCAATTTAGTTTCATTTTCCGCTTTTGCATCTGCTAATAATTCAGATACTAACTCCTGTATCTTCTTCAATCGTTCCTCATCCACTTTAGCATTTCGTTTGCCTACTTCATTCTTAATCTGCTCTATTTTAGTATTGATACTTTCTTTTATTGTTTGCATTTTATTCACCTCGTTGCTTCCTTTTAGTGTTGTGCCACCAACTCCTTTATCCTGTCCAAGAGCTTCATTCTTAACCCACTTACCATCTTTATCTTGATGATATTGCTTCTTAACTGCCGCCCAGGCTACCGCAAAAGCATAGCCTTCCCGGTCCTGCTTTGTTTTATCTTTATCCCAATTGTCATACGCACTATTATATGTGGCTATCCAGATGTCTTTAGCCCCAGCGGGTAAGTCTTCTATTGCATCAGGAAAATTTTGTTTTGTGTAAGGCATAGTTTAATTTCCTCATGTCTGCCAGATTATTTTACTCCCAGTATCGAATAACATTATCTTATTTTCTGTATCTATTGAGATTAACTGTCCTAACTCGGACACATTAATCCCTGAATTAGTTTTATTATAGCAAGTTACAGATGAGCCTATCGGTGGAATGATTAGGGTGGTAATAACATCTTGAATTTCTTCTTCAAGATGTTGTTCTTCTATGTTAAATTTAGGAGGTTGTTTATCTGTTATTTTATTTGTGGGCTTTCTAACAGATACTCTGGTTATTTTACTTGATACTTTGGACATTTTATACCTCCAAGCAAAAAAAAGAGGCTATATGAGCGTTAGACCATTTCTGGTCTTACTCTCACATAGCCTCTTTGCGGTGAGCTAATAGCCTCCTCAAAAGTCAGCTATTTACATATGTCGATTTTCCCCATCATGTCTTCTGCACTACAACAGAATTACAATAATTGTATTGTAACAACTATATGTGTCGCAATCCATTTTTCTCAAGGGAAAATCTCTTTATTTTAAAGATAGCATATTTTTTAAATTTTGTCAAGAACTTTTTTAAATTTTTTTTCATCAAGATTTATAACTCCGCAATTTTATTGGCTTTTTAAACTATTTTTCGTTTTGTAAATTTCTATGTTTCTTTTTATGACAATCTTTACAAAGATTAATTCCATTATCTAAATCAAATCGCATTATTTAGGCATATACTTTTCTGCCCTGTAAATTTTTCCCACCTATCTATTGTCAGCTGACAATAAATAGGTTCTATCTCCATGCCATAACATATCCGATTAGCCTTTTCACAAGCAATTAATGTTGACCCTGAACCAAGAAATAGGTCTAAAGCGACATCTCCTCTTTGTGTATAAAGCAATAAATGTCTAATTACTAATTCTACAGGAAAAGATGCACAATGTCCTTCTTGATTAGCATTACCTTTTATATCGTCCCAATAACTTCTCAATGCCCATTTTTTTGCCTGTTTATTCATTCCTATATGTATTCCCTTTTTATTATAAAAAGTTTCTAATATATTTATATCTTTTTCATTTAAAATATCATTAAAGGTCATTTCTTCTCCTATATCGTTTTCATAAGTTCCTAAAAACTCACAATGTTGGTCAATTAAATCTGATTTAGGAGATGTGCTAATTAATTGTCCTTCTTTAATCCAATGTCTTATATGCCGCAGATTCCATCCTAATTCGAAAAAAGAATTAGTCCATTTATCAATTAAAAGCAAAACCTGCCTCTTATTTCTTTTATCAAAACTTGTAGTAAATCCAGTGCCGGTATTTATTACTATTCTACTTTTATCTTTTTGAATAGCTAAATTATAAGATTGACATACTTTCTCTATAAATTCTTCTATTTCTATCACTGACTTTTGTTTTTCGTATTCCTTCCCTACCCAATATGGTGGTGAAGTAAAACCCAATACACCTTTATTCCCTTGCATCAATTTTTCTACATCTTCTCGCTTTGTGCTATCGCCACACATTATCCGATGCTTCCCTAACTGAAATAAATCTCTTAATTTAATATCAGTCTCTTTCTTTATCTCTGGCACCTCATCATCTACAGGAGTAGGCTCTATCTCAAAAATACTATCTAATTCGCTTTTATCAAATCCTATATCTAAAAGTAAGTTTTCGTCAAAATTAGCTAATAAGTCAAAGTCCCATTCCCCTACATTCTTGGATAATCTTAAACATAATTCTTGTTCCTTCTCTAAATTAGGGATATTTATAAAAACAACAGGGGCTTTTTTATAATTCAACTTTTTATATATTTCATATCTTTGATGTCCTCCAATTATTATTCCCTTTCTATTCTCTGCTTCATTTACTATTAAAGGGTCTACTATTCCAAACCTTACAATTGATTTCTCTAAATCCTCAGCTTCTTTTTTTGTCATTTGTTTAGGATTATATTCGTTAGGTTTAATTTGGTCTATTGAAATATATTTTATCTCTAAATTATTCATAATAATTCACCTTTTCCTTAACTTCTTTTTAACATTTTTAACATTTCTACAAAAAGAATAGCTTGCCATAAATTCCCCCAATGTGCTCTTTGGTTTCCTGCTTTCCACATATTCCATATCTTTTCTATATCCTTTTCCAGATTTTTCTTATCTTCTTTACTCATTCTATTTCTTCCTTAGTTCTGCCTTCTTTTAATTGTCTAACCTTTTCCAGATAGTCCATCTTTAACTCTGTTATTTTTTTCTTAATCTCTATCTTATTTACTGCTTTTTCATAATTTTTCTTATATCGTTCTACTCTCTCCTTACATTTCTCAACATTCGCTTCTCCTTCTTCAATCTCTTTCTGCCAAAAGTCTATCATCTCTTGATTTGTCCTTTTTTTTGACATTATTGCCTCCTTTCAATCATTCATTCTCTTTTGCCCTAACTGATGTCGTTTTGTCACTACCATCCCTTCGGTATTAGTAGTTTCCTCAATCAGCATAGGTAATCCATTCTGCACCTTTATTTTTAGATTGACCTCCCCGTAATTTATGCTTTGAATAACATCAATCATTTTTTTAAACAATGAATGTTGTGCTTGTTGTTTCATAATTAATCTCCTTTATTTTTTTAATTTCCAAAGCAAATAACATAAAAATATGAATGCTAATATTCCACAACCCCAATAACAACCTACCAAGAATTGCTCTTGAGGTAATAACCGACTTAACATATATAGATTTTGTGGTACCATCTTATATAACCTCCTATTATATTTCTTCCGTGAAATCAAAAGCATCTAAATCAAAATTATCATAAATAAATTCTAATTCTATATCTTCTACAAGATACAATTTATACCTAATTTTCATTTTTTTAATCAGTTCTAATTCATTAAAAGTCCCTTTGCTTTTCCCGTTCCAAATTACAACTGCATAATTCCCTTCCGCCAAAATTTCTTTACTCCGATGGTCATATTTTGCCCTACCATATCTATCTTGATTAAGGAAAAATAATTTTAGAGGAATTGCCTTTTTTCTTGCTAATTCTCTCCCTATTTGACTAACTCCTGCTGTCTCTCCACCTGTAATTATTTCTTCTAAATCTTGACAACCATCTATTTCTTTTTCTAAAATCTCTTTAATTCTTTTATCTTTGAGTGTCCTGCTGCCAAAAATAATCATCTTTGTCATTGTTCCTTCTCGTCTGCCAGAAGCTCATTAAGGCATATTTGTCTGCCCGATCGCATCCACCATACTTTTCCTAACCAACGACCGTAGCAATCTCGTTTGTTTATATATATAATCATCTCTTTGCTATTAGAAAGAATTTTCGTTAGTCGTGTTTGTGCTGCCATATCTGACAGAGTAGGGACCTTGGGTGCATTGACTTCCAGTAATCGCAATTTCGCCCGTATCTGCACATCAAAGCCAAGATCTATTATCACTATTAGCGTATCGCCATCTACTACTCTCTCTAATGTAGCTCGATAAATATAATCACGGTTTACCATTGTTCTGTTCTCCTATTTCTTGACATTCATTGCTACATAACCTCGCCTTTCTCTGTGCCATCAGGATAGACAAAAAGCAAAGAACAGGCACAGTTGGAAAGGCAATTATGACTAATAAGCCCTTTATTAATAATAAAAGATTCATCTTCTTCTACTTGTAAACATTCGACTACCCCGCTCTTTATTTTTCGACCAATTTCTTTGATTATTATATCATCTTTAGTTCTATAAGCTTCATTATGATTAGCAATTAATCTGATTAATTCTTCTTTTATTTCCTTTTTGTTTTTCTTCAATCTTTGTCTTGAAAATCTTACCGTATCTAATCCCCTTAAAGATTTTAATTCATTATCTCTATTTGCATCAAATTCCTTTTTATTTGTATGCCAATATTCACCATCTACTTCTATAATTAAATTATAATCAGGCAATAAAAAATCTACACAATATTTTCCTAAAAACCATATTTGTTCTTTATATCTAATTCCTAATTCAGTTAATAATTGTGCCATTGTTACTTCTATATCTGTTCTTTTAGTCCTATCAAAATTTTCGCCTGTTCGTCTTTTTAAATTCCCTTCTTTTAGTGCTATTAAAAATTTATTAGGATTTTGTTTCCATAATTGCTTTACGGTATCACTTATTTTTTCTTTTATTTGTGCAGCTTTTTCCTCTCCAAATCTTTCCTCAAATGTTCCTTTATTGCACTTTCTTAAAGATTCATCTGCTAATATTCTCATTCTTTTAGCCTGCCCCCCTAACATATTCTTACGACTAATTTCTATTATTTCTTGTGCTTTTTCTTTTCCTAATATATCTATTAATGTCCGCCCTTTTCTTAACTCTCCTATTTTTTCTTTTGTTCTTTTTGCCCTTTCTTCACCATAAAGTTCTTCATAAGTTTTTCCCCTACGAGGATGCTTTTGATGAGCTATCTTCCCAGCATTAGAAGCCGCTTTGAAAGCTTCTTCTGTAGAAAGATTTGCTCTCCATCTTTGCAATGCTCCTTTGCCTTGCAAATAAAGTTCTCGATTTTTTTTATGAGCATTTATTGTTCTTGTTTTTCCTTCTGCTTTACAAAGGCATACTGAACTACAATATATTTTATTGACATCTCGATTTTTTCTAAAATTAAATATCGTAGAGCATTCTTCCCTTTTACATTTTTTCCCCATCCTAACTAATTTATCCCCTACTTTTAGTTGGTCAGCTCTTACCCAACTTAAATCAGATAAGAATAGATGGTCAGGAGTTACAGTAACTTTCCTTATTTCATTCCCAACTTCATAAGTTAAAATAACTGCATTACAATTTTCTACATTAAATTTAGTATGATTTAAAACTTTTCTAAATTTGCCAGTATGAGATAATACATTCATCCCTTCTTTAACTTTTGGTAAAGGCATATATCCTTTTTCTTGAGTTAAAACTTTAACTTTCCCTGCATTAAAAAAACATGGAGTCGACCCATCCCCCGGCATAAATGGTAAAGTATCTCTGGTATAAGGACTTTTTTCGGCTATTTCAGGACATACATCACAATTATGCACTACAAAACCATTGGCTATATAGTGATGTGCTTTTTCTACTGCAAGATTATAAACTTCCGTATTTGTCTCATATTGATTATCATCATAAACTTTTACCTTACAAAAAGTAAAAATTTTATTATCTTTATTAAAAATTAATAATTCATCTGAATTATTATATGTTCTATCAATCAAGTTTTGAGCCTTTATCCACTTCGCTTTACTGCCCCATTTAACTAAAAATTGATGATTGGGAGTGCAAAATACCTTTGGTTTATCCTGTTCTATTACTTTAAATATTCCTCGAAATGACCGCTTGAAAACTTTTAGCACTTTTTGAAAACCATCCAATGTAAAAACCATATCTCCTGCTTTTATTTTTTCTATTTCTATTTCTCCTTGATTAGTTAATATCATCGTTCCTTTTGGGAAACAATGCATTGTCTCAGGCACTCCCAGCTGCCACCATATTTCAACATCATCTTTCAGCGTTGATATTTTTCCCTCTTCATACACGCTACCAAAAGCGTCACCGTAAAGGTTTGCCCTTGCTCTGATAGCATCAGGGGATACTTCTATCAATTCGCCTTTCTCTATATCCTTCCTAAAATTAGATAAGAATTCATATTCTTCTTTAACTATCTTCTCCAATCTTGCTCTTTCTCTATCTGTTAGTTCCTCTATTATCCCATAATCCAACCGCCCCGTCTTAAAAACATCTTCATACCCCCTCTGTATAAGCCCCTGCATTGTTTCTTCCCAACCTGCTGTCGTTGTCTTGCCAGCAATAAGATCATCCACGATCCCCTTAATCTCCTCTTTGTATTTCGCTATAGCGTCTGCTTTACCTTCGCCAAACAATAGCCTCAAATCTTTTTCCAGTTCCTGCACTGTCCCATACTTAGCATCAAATAGAGCTGATAATCTATCATAAGTAGACTTCGTTACATCATCCACAAATTGAGTCTGCCAGTTTATTCGTTCCACCGCCCCGGCTAATTCCTCTGCTGTCCAACCTAAAGCAGTAGCGTAAGATTTATAGTTACCGCCAATCTCCTCAATGTCATCCCTAATAGATGACATTAATGTCTTTAATTCCTGCCGAGTAGCCTTTTTTAGTTGTTCTTGCGGTATCTGAGATACAACCAGGCCTAAGGCTTGTTTAACTTTTCTATCCTTCATTAGCTTTTTTACATCTGCCTTAGCATCCTTCCAATAATCTCGTATCTCATCTATGTAATCGTCTAAAAATTGTTCTTTGGTTTTTTCAGCCATTCTTTTGTTCCTCTTTCCCTTATCTCTTACATCTTTTGTCCTTCTGCTCGCCTGCGGTATAGCTTAGTCTCTCCCATCCGTGCCAGACCTCCTGTCAACCCCAAAGGATTAGCACCAACATAATATCTTACACCTGTCTCCACAGGCACTTGAGGATATTTCTCCATTTCTGCATTTATCTTTGCAATCTCCCCTTCTACATCCTCAATACCCAATTCTCTCATTGCTGTTTCTTGACTTACCAATCCTGCTTTTCGCTTTTCTATTACTCTGCGTTCAATTTCTGCCTCATTCTTTGCTATCTTTTCACCCCAGATAATTTTATAATTTATGCTATCAGGATTGATATTGTTGAGAAGCAATTCAAAGTCGAAAATAGACCGTTTCATCTCCTCTGCTATCATCTCATTACAATCCTGTATCCAGGCAAGGAAGCCCTCTATGCTTTGTTCTGCTCCCGCCCGCAAGGTTATTTTTTCGTAGCCTGGAATAAGAAGCAATGGAACACCCCCCACCCCAAAATATTGGTCTTGCATATACTCAATATCAGCTATCTGAGTTACTCCAGAGTCCCCCCCTATGGGAGTAATAGTAACATTCCCGCTGGTATAATAATCTTTACTAATCGCCAAGGGGTCTGTTAACTCCTTTCTTTGTTCGTTCTTATATGCCATTACAGTCTCAGGCGTCCCAGGGTCTTCTGGCGTTCCTATTTTATGATGTAGCTTTTGCCCTGCCCTCATTTTTCGTCGCAAATATGCACAATCTTCGGCATCCTGAATTTTCTTATGGGTTCGTCTAAAACTCACAAATTGAGGATTCCCTTCTTCCCCTTGTATCGGATTCCAATATATCCGCATTATCTGCCAGTCTGCAAATTCTATCTTGGTTGACATCGTATATGATTGTTGAACAAAAGCCTTGCTAACATCTATTTTGCCCCCTTCTCTAAATGTCCGCCCTTTATTATCAATTTTTTCAGTGGTTATATTAGGTATTAACTTGGTTAATCTCGCAATTTGGTTGTCTGCAACTTCTACTTCCACAAACAATCTTCCGTCTCGTGGTAATGCTGTCATCCATCCTTTAATTAAACTCAACAGATTAGTTCTCTTTATTACGGCATTTAATATCTCTTGTGCCTGCTGTTCATCTGCGGTTAATCCTTTCTTTTTTTCTTTAGGATTGACTTGAACGTTAAATCCGCCTTTCGTCAAATAAGTCGATATGACTCTAATAATGCTATTATTCTGCCCCCGCTCTGCCCACATTGTCTGACAATCCTGGATTATCTTACTGGTCTCATTTGACACATTCAGATTAGCCAGCATTATTTTTGTCGGGTCTTGCGGATAGCCAATACTCGTTGTCTCCACAGATGGTTGCACTTGTTTCGCTTTCGTGAATATCTGCGTGATACGGTTAATCAACCCTGCCTGTGCCTCGTTTAATTTTGTAAAGATATTCATTTCTTTAGTCCTCCTTAAAGTTAATCTATTCCTGCCATCTTCATTAAATCTCTACTGGAATATAAATCAGTATCTACTGATACCTGTCCCTGATTTTGCCTTGCCTTAATATATGCCAATAATTGCGTAAAGGCATCTATCTGGTCCCAATATTTCCCTACAGGTGCTTCTGCAAATTCATCTATAAAATCAATTACCCAAGGAATATTTTCAGGTAGATAAACTTTCCCTACTTCTATTGTAGGTATTTGTGCATTTAATCTTGATATTTTGTCTGCCTCGACCTGAATTCCTTTTATTGGGATTTTAGTCTCTCTCAATATCTCTTGAATAAGTCCCTGCCCAGATGCCTTATCTTCCACTATTACCACATTAGGTGATTCTCTATCATATAATTGTTGTGTTGCTTTCTTTAGCTCCGGTGCTTCTACTTTTTTCCGCCAAACATCCGTGATATAATAACCCGTGTTTGTAGTAACCATCGTGATACATACCGTATAAGCATTTTCTTCACCTTTCTTGATTGCCGTATCCCATGATTGATATTTCATTGTGTAATTTGGTAATTCTTTATAATACTGCCACCATTCCCTCTTTACCATATTCCCTCCTGGCACTCGTGGATTTTGTTGGCATTGAGCATGGAAGCCTTGACTACCCAAACTCTCCTTTTTGTCTGCTATTTCAGCAATGTTATCTTTCGCAGGAAATAATATATCTCCTTCCTCCCTTATAATCTGTCTCTTTGAGATGGGAAATTCTATAATCGTCTTTTTCTCTGCTATTAGTGGTAGTGATAATAATTGATATTGATATTCATCTTCTAACCTTTTTTGTAATAGATGTCCCGTCAAATCTTCCTGATGTAGTCGGTGCATTATTATTATAATGCTGTCTTGCTTTCTGTCATTTAACCTAGTATAAAATGTCTGGTCAAACCAATCATTAATCGCCTTCCGTTTTAGCCCAGACATAGCATCTTCAGTTTTAAGCGGGTCGTCTACAACCAAAAAATTACCACCCCTACCTGTAATACTTCCACCAGCACCCGTAGCGGTCATACTACCAGTTTTATCATTTTCAAACCAAGTCTTGACATTCTGGTCTGTAACAATTCTGACTTTTTCACCCCACCGCCACTGATACCATTGTGAATTAATTAATCGTCGCCTTTTCAGCGATAAATCTGTTGCTAAATCTTGCGCATAAGAGGTAAAAAACCATCTGCTTTCAGGTCGATGTATCCACATCCATGCAGGAAAAGATATAGATACCAATAAACTCTTACCATACCTGAAAGGAATATTTATTATCAATCGTTTAATCTGCCCTTCTTTTATCGCCTCTAAATATTCACAAATCAAATCTATATGCCAATTATGAAGATATTTTGTGCCTGGTTCTAATACATCCCATGCTGACCTAAAAAATCTATTTAAATGCCTTTCACTTTCATCATAATTTTCCATCTCCAGAAGGTAATGATATTCTATTTTCTCCTGTGGTGTCAATGACATTCCTTCTCGCCTCCAGTTCCTCTATCCGTGCCCTTCGCATCTCAGGGGTCATCACTAAAAATTCCATCGCCCCCGTGTGTTCCATTTTGCCTAACTTTCTATCTATCCCATATAACTCACATTCTTGTTCTATAGCTTTCAATATCACTGGTAAGTTAAGGTTATCTTTCTTCCAAGCTTCTCGTTTCACCTGATTAATCTCCGCCAGTAATTGTGCCTGTTTCTCGCCTATATCTCTCCTTGCCTCCTCTTGCCATTGCTTTCGCAGTTCTACTACATCTCTATGTATTATTACATGAGAATAAGGCTTGTTGGTATTAGGATTAATTATTCTCTGCTCTGCCAATGCTACTGCTATTTCTCTCTCTGTATATCCCTTTAATATGCCGCTGGCTACAAATGCTTTACGCACATATTTTATGTTGCTTGGATTACTAACTCTCATAATTTACCTTATTAAACCTTCTAATGCTAAAAATAAAAAAAGATAAGCAAAGACAATTATCTTTACTTATCTTTTCATCCAAAAAATAAAAAAGTAAGCGATTTACTACCCTGCCCTGAAGGTGGTGGTGGTGGTGTTTTGGGTGGTAAGTTTATACCCCCTTTTTTTACCATCCCTTCCTTCAGCATCCTTGGGATTATTTCGCTTACTTTTATTTTATTTTTATTGAAATAAATGTTTTGTAGCATTTATTTCCTCCCGGTTTTTTATTATTATATCATATTTTTTATTTTTGTCAACAGTTTTTTTACATTATCAGTCACATTTTTTTCTTATCTCCCAATCTTGTAAATATTGTCCTCTTTTAATCATAGTTTTACCACAATACTTACAAGTATAGCCAGTCGAAGGGGGATTATCTAAATAAAAATTAGTTGCTACCCAACAATGGTCACAATTCTCTTGCCTATAAATCGGGTCTCTCATCATCTTAATTGTATGCCAAATTGACGATAAAGTAAATGTTCCCATATTATCAGATAGAAGAATATCTCCGTTAGGAGTTACTACCCATTGCAAAGTTTCACTTTCCCTTTTTATCATTCCTTCATTACTTAATATTGCTTTAAGAATGCTCGATAAACTTATTGTGCCAACATCCTTTCCCTCAAAAAATATTCTGTCTGCATCCCAAGTGGCAGTAGGCGATAATGATAATGTGAATGTACTATGATTATATGACTTATTAAAAGTTGGCAATTCGTCAGCATATACTGACAGTATCGCTTCTGTAACTAAATTCTTAATATTATCTCTAAAATCTTTTTTTAGAGACTCTTTGCCTATTATCAATATTACGCTATCTGTCCCTACAGAAAATTTTCCGTGTAAAAATCCGCAAGGTAACAGCCTTATTCCCTTTCTACCTTCATGCTTATCTACATAATATATTTCTGTTTCAGGCTGAACTATGATTGCATAAGATACTGTTACCTCCTCTGATAGCGTCATATCGTCTATATTTACTCTGCTATATCCTACTTGGCACCACAGCATTATCACTATTACCGCTAATACTATAATTTGATGCATCTTACCTTACCTCCTTACCAATTCGTTTCTACCTTTACATCCCAACCCCACGCAAACATATATCCCTCTATGTATTCGCATAAATTAGGGCAATCAGGACCCGCCTCTTGTATCTTCACAATAAATCTATCCTCATCAACTTTTATCACTTCCTCAACCGATAAATCACCCCAATTTATGTCCTCATTATCCAATCCATATTTTTCTAATTTTTTCTTATCAACAATAAAAGCCACTGCTTTTTTATCTCTAATAGGAATATAAAGGTTTTCTAATAATCTATTTACCAATCCTTCGATTATTTTCGTTTCGGATTGTCTATGTGGCAAAGGAATAATATCACTTATTTCTTGAACTCGTTGTCGATAATTCATTTTACTTTTCCTCCTCTTTATTTTTTGCTATTAGCATTGGATTTGCTAATGCTTTTATAATTATATAATTTTGTTCTATAACTACCCTTATTATCTCTAAAATTTCTTTATCTGGCTTAAGTATTTCTATCGTTTTATTTTCTGTGTTCCAATTAATCATTACCTTTGTTTTCTATAATTTTAACTTTTATCATTTTTCCTCAACAAAAGAGCTGATGCAATAAGACTCATAGAAGTTGAAATAGGCAGTTCATAAAATTCCTTAAAAAATCCTTTTGCCCCTTCTACTACCTTTTTTAAGAGTTCCAAATCCTCTTGTGTAAGATTATCTATCTTAAGCCGTTCTCTCAAAAAAGGACTGTTGTATTTACTATACAATTGCCCAATAGCCGCATTCAAAAAAGTGGCTGTGATAAGTGTTATATTGGTGAAATCCAAGACCAACTTTACCCCTTTTTCTTCCAGTCCTTTCACAATCCGTCTATGCAATAATTCTCCATCCTCTGACGATACGGCAGCATTACTACCAATCATCTCAAAAATGTTAATCTTTATCTCTTTCATTTTTCTTCCATATAGAAAACCATATATAAAATAATATACAAATACTCCCGCAACTCCTAATAATATCCCTTCCACAAAATCCACTATGAAACGCCATATCATTATCTTTGTTCCTCTATATTTTTTATCGGATACACAGATAGATAATCTCTAATAGCATTATCATAATCTATTTTTTCTTCTCCTTCTTCATCTATAAAGATATTATCTTCTATGCTATCTAACAACAATTTTAAGTTTCCATTGAAGTTCTTTTCAAAAAGAGATTCATAAACTATTTGACCTGGTCTAAGATAAATATAATGCGATGGATTATCTTCAAAATCCTTTAAGGACAACATTCCTTCACCTTTTTTCTTTGTCATCATTCCTATCCCCCTTTTGATTTATCTCTTTATCCCACTTCTCTGCTATCTTTAAGGCTTTTTGCAACCCTTTGATAAGGCTTCTAATGCTTTCGCTTTGTGTCAATGTGCCATCTACTCCACGCCAAAAATCCCAAAAAACAATATCCGTCAATTGACAAGGGACACCCCTTTTGTGCTTCTGGTAGACAAGTATTGCATCCCCACTAAATCCTTTTGGTTTGATAAATACTTGTCTGCTTATATTAGTTTTGTATTTTGTTATTACCATTTTATTTATAATCCCTAAAAACTTTCCTCTTCAGGCAATCTCAAAACCCATTCTTTATAAGCATATTTTTTAGACCTATCTGGATTGTATCCGACAAGTTCAAATCCAGACAATTTTATTGTTTCCTCACTAATCCATTCTAACTTTGTCCTATATAACCATCTCCATTCTTCACCTTTTTGATGAGAAGCGTCTCCATTTACAATGGAGACCTTACCTAATCCTATATTTTTAGATTTTTTTTCGTTTAGGTCTATTATAAATAAAGAAAGTTTCATTGTTTTATTTTCTCTTTTCTACTTTCTCTAAAACTTCTTTCCCTAAAAATAAATCCAAAAAGTTCACTTGTAATATTAAGCATTCTAAAGTGAACTTCATTAGGATAATTATAATTTGATTGAAAGAAAGCCTTAAAATTATCTTCATTTTGCTTTATATATTCATAAATGACTTTTTTAGCTTCCTCAATTTTTTCTATTTCTGTCATTTCCTTCTACCTCTTTAAACTCAAAACTTCCCTGCCCTAAATTGAGCAGGTCTTGTATCTGCTTTAGCTGGGACCAAAAATATTCACGAGTAACCTTCTTATGATAATAGTTATCAAACAGCTTGATACAAATTCTTCCAATATTACTTTTTGGAAATAAGACCATTTTTCATTCCTCCACCTTTGCCAAATTTTCAAAACATACATATTGCTTCAAGAAGGCTAATTTGACAACTCCTGTCATTCCCTCTCTATGTTTAGCAATATGTATTTCCGCTAATCCTTCATTTTCGGGAGTAGGCTTATAATATTCTTCTCGATATAACAATAATACCACATCTGCATCCTGTTCTATCGCTCCTGATTCCCTCAAATCTGACAATTGTGGTCTTTTTTCCGCCCTCTGCTCCACTGCTCTTGATAATTGAGAAATTGCTATCACAGGAATGTTTAACTTTTTAGCAAGTCGTTTTAGGCTTGCCGATATTATGCTAATCTCATTTTGTCTATTTTCCGCTTTTATCCCTGTAATAAGTTGCAAGTAATCAATCATTATTGCTTGCACACCCTCCCTAATCATTTTTAAGGCAGTTGCCTCTAATTCAGTTAAGGTTATCCCGCCAGTATCGTTAATATACATCATTCCATAATCTGCCATTTTCCCTGCTGTTGTGGTTAATTTAGGCCAATCTGCATCTTGCAAAAATCCTGTTGTTAATCCCATCAGATTTACCCTTCCGCCCATTGCCAGTAATCGATTTAATATAGCATCTTTCCCTGATTCTATACTAAATAATCCCGTCTTAATTCCTTTTTTGCTTAAATTAAATAGGATATTTAAACCTAATGCTGACTTGCCCATTGAGGGACGCCCTGCAATGATAATCAAATCACCATTTTTTAAACCACCTAAATTCCCATCTAAGTCAATATATCCTGTTGATATACCTGTTAATTTTCCTTCTTTTACAAATTGATATTTTTTCTCTATTATATCAAAAGTATCATATAATAATTCCCTTATTGAGGTATAATTCCCATAATTTAAGCCATGAATAATTTTATCTATTCTCTGTTGACTTAAAGTAATTATATCTATATTTTCTGTATCTTCAGAAGTAGCAAAGCTTTTATTAATAATCTCATTACCTACTTCAATTAATTGTCGCCGAGTATGTTTATCTTTGACAATTTTAATATAATACTCTACATTAGCCGATGTAGGCACAGTATTTAAAATAGTTGTTAGATATATTGCACCTCCAATATTGTTTAATTCCCCTTTCTTTTTTAATTCATTAGTTAAGGTAACTAAATCTACGGGTTCATCTCTTTCGAATAAATCTAAAATAGCATTATATATTTTACGATGCGTAGTTTTATAAAATGCATCTTCAGGTAAAGTCTCAACTACTTTACAAATTGCCTCTTTATCTATCAACATTGCACCTAATACAGATATTTCTGCCTCTATGGATTGAGGTTGTATTTTTTGTGCTATTGTTTGTGTTATTGTTTCTGATGACATCTTATTACCTCCTTAATTTCTTTTATAATCTCATTTTTCTGATTTAAAATTCCATAGCCAGAATAACGCAAAATAATAAAACCTTTTTTAATTAAATCTCTATCTCTTTTACAATCATTTAATATTTGATTAAGATTTGTTCTGTGGTATTCCTTCCCATCGCACTCAATAATTATATTTGGCTGAATTAAAAAATCTACTCTATATTTACCAATTTTTTTCTGACATTCAAATTCTATTTTTAAATTTAGTAAAATTTCAACCATAACATCTTCTATAGGTGATTCTGTTTGATAAATAGATATTTTACATTGCCGTTTTATTCTCTCTAATATAGATGGCATTAAATCACCTATTTTAATAAAATCCTTATTCTCTTTTTTATAACCGCTTTTTTGAAAAGCATCTATAAATTTTTGTTGTTCTTCTACCTCCATTTCATTCCAAATATCTGAATTTTTATCTATAAAATTAATCAATTTTCGTTGTAGTTCTGGTCTTAAAAATAAAATTTGATTAAAGACTTTATTATAAATCTTTGCCATTACTTAATGCCTCTTATCTCTAAATTTTTGCGGACTTTTTTAAAGTAAGGAAAGCTCCCTAAACCTTTATTGATAGTTATCTGTAACGCTTGCTTAAATCTATCTTTATTTTCATCTACTCGATAAACAGAATATAATTCATTTATAAGCCTAAATTTCTTTTGGTCTGTAATTTGTTTAGTTTTATTTTCTAATCTGGCACAATCTATGTATTCCAAAATTAATTCTTTTATATCTGAAGAAAATAAATTGAGCAAATTTTCAATTTGCGACAATATATTATCTTTATTTATATTTAATTTATCTTTACTTAACTTATCTTTACTTAAGGGGGAGTTTTCCTGGAGTTCTCCCGTCTTATTCCCGTCTAACTCCTGGAGTTCTCCTGGAGTAGTTCTATATATTTCTTGATTAACTTTATAAAAAGGGATACCACCAGTCCCCTCCCTATCTTCTCGAAGATTAGGTTGTTTTTCTTTAAAATCAGGATAGTATAAATATTCTTCATTATTATTTTTATATCGAATAATTAAACCTATATCTTCCATCTCATCTAAACATTCTTTAATTTTTTCTACTGGATGATTTAGTCGTGTAAAGACAATATTTTTAACAATGACTGGGTCAGCATAAAAACAACCTTCTTTATTAAGATGGGATAGTAACCAGGTATATAAAAGACGAGATGTATCATCAGATAATAATGCCATTCTTTTACTCATAGAGATTGTTTTTAACAGCATTCTTCCTTGTGCCATAAAATATTTTCTCCCCTAAAAAATGAGGGTAGGGAAAGGGCAAACTTTTAGAGAGTTTTATCCCGTAGAGTTGAGATAAAACTAAAACCTACCCTCATCATTATTCTAATTTCTATTATGATTTTTTTTATAAGAAGATTTTGCCCTTTACTCATCATTACATGCCCTTTTCTATTATTTTTAAGATTTTCCCCGTCAGGTCTAATGCACTACGAGATTGATTGATAAGATTAAAATATTTACCGCAATCCTTTTATTATCGAGGGGAAATCTCATTAGTAATACTCTATCATATTTCTTGATTTTTGTCAAGAGAAATTTTTGGTAGGCCAATCTTAGCGATAAACTTTTTCCATCAATCATAACAATAAAATTCATCATCTTCTATAATTTCCGCTATTTCGTCGGGAAATAGTTCTTTACCACATATAACACAATTACCAAACCTTGTCATTTTTTATTTTACCTCCTTAGTGAACAGATATTCCCCTCCCAGTTTATTTATTTGAAGTTCATTGCTTTTATCTATTTCCAAAATTATCTACAGATAAGCTTCAATTCTAATCTTCCCTATATCTACTTCAACCACTTTTTCCCCCTCTCCCTCAAGATATTTTTTTATTAGGTTTTCTTTTTCCCCACCAGCATTCACACCCCCACACCACTTTTCCAGAATCCAAAACGATTTTAGGATTAAGGATTTTCTGCTCTTGACAAATTTCTCCAAAAAGTCCTACACTTCCTATAGGCACTTCGTCTCCTACATAAGTGCCATAGCCCAGAAATTCTACATCCCCATTCTCATTAGTCCCCCAAATACAACCTACTCTATCACTTACTTTTGTCATTTTATTACCTCTTTTACTTTATGCTCGGTTTTATAACTATTTTCTTCTCTAATAACTTTATCCGTCCATTCATCCAGTCAGGGATGCTTTCAACTTCCAAAATTATCTTTGGCATCTCATCTTTGGATATAGGTATCATATCCCACGACCCATAAGATTTAATCTGCTTATCATTCTTGTAGAGGATACCTTGACAGGCATCCTCTATTGCCTTCACCAGGTTAGATAAATCTACCCTGTTATACTTACCAATTGGTAGATATATTTCACCTGACATTTTTAATAGGTTGCTATAAAATTCACCTTGATATTTTGTCTGGATTAAATATTGCCTTAATAAATATCCAAAATGGACTTTCCAACCTAAATATTTTTGTGCATTCCACTTGACATATTTACCCCTCTGTGTCATTCGCACATAAGGGCATGGCTCAATGTTGATTATTATCTGCATTTTTCTCTTTTCCTTCCTTTACTTTTTTGCAGACATTGAGAACAATAATAATTTCTTTTATATTCAATGTCTGCTTCATTATGGCATTCGCAACAATAAATATTGCCTAAGCAATTCTGAAATAAATTCACGCCATAATCATCACATAAACGATTTCCTTCTTTAAAATCTTTAAATTTCATTTTTCTCTCCTTTCAAGGGAGGCAGGCTGATAGGGGTGTCAAGCACTGGGTGGGCTTAACACCGAGAGGATACCTGCCTTCCCCTGAATTAATTATCAACAAAAGCACAAATGTTCTATTATCAAGGTTACCCCTATTCCCATTAATGCCCCTATCGTAAAAATCGCTATCATCGTTGCCAATCTAGTAATAGCGGCATCATATTTTTCGCTAAACAAATATTGTTCCATTTTTCCCTCCCAGTTTTTTATCCCAGTTTTTTAAAATCTTCGATTTAAGGCATAGATTTTTTGTTGGGCATAGTATAATATGCCTTAAATCAAAATCGTTTAACCTTGCCCTATTTTCTGTTTTGTAATCCAATTATTTTTCATCCCCTACTCCTCCTTTTGAAGCATTATCTATTTCATTTGCAATCTGGTTGGCTAACTCAC
>JBFMDD010000191.1:0-16119 GCA_040754115.1 bacterium | reverse complement strand
TGATTGAAATTGGTAGCAAAAAACAATGAATTTCCATAAATTTCTACCAATTTCAATTTATTTCTATCTTGCATTGTGTGATTTAACTCTCTTAAAAACTGATACATGAGTCTTTATTATTCTAACCATACAGGTCGAAATTTTGCAGTTTATCAGGTTCAAGGTTCCAGGTTCAGGGTTCAAGGTTACTAAGCGGTAAAGATTAAATGCGTTGAAAATATCAAATCCTGACAAACAGCTAATCAAATCAACTCAGGAGCACACCCCCAACCCTGAACATTGAACCGGGAGCCCTAAACGGTTACATTTACCCTTTAGGTTTTGTTGCCCAGCGATTGTGTAACCAAAACCATTGGTCTGGATATTGTTGAATATATGATTCCAACATTTTAGTTAACACTTGGGTATTATCAACAACATCCTTTTTTATATCTGAAGTACTGATTAATTGATAAGGAGATTCAATGATAATTAGGTGATGATTATTTTTTTGCCGAATGTCAAAAATAGGTATTAAATCAGCCCCAGAACGCATAGTGAATACAACTGGACTTGGAATAGTAGATGCAGGTCTGCCAAAAAAATCAATAAATACACCCTTTTCCCCTCCATCCTGGTCTGCAATCATACCAATAATTTCATTATTTTTAAGAAGCTGCAAAATTTCCCTTGGAGCAATTTTATGAGATAGTGTTTTAACTTTAGATTCATCTCGTTTCTCCTCAATTAGTCCTTCTACTAAGATATTTTTTTGTCTGCGAACCATAATATTTAAAGGATACCCTTTAAGTATTAAAGCCTTCGCCATTAGTTCCCAATTTCCCAAATGCCCACTTAAAATAATTATTCCTTTCCCTCTTTTTTTAGCCTCATCTAAGTTTTCTAATCCTTTAATAGTAACAAAATTATCAACATTATCTTTATTAATTTTAGCTAATGAGATAAATTCAATCATACTTTTACCAAAATTTCTAAAGGTATTAATGGCAATGTACTTGATTTCCTTTTTATTATATTGGTCTTTAAATGACTGGGTTAGATTATCAATAGTCAATCTCCTTCTTTTAGCCAAAAAAATATAACTAAGTTCACCTAATCGATTAGCTAACCAATAATTTACTTTCCATGGTAACAAAATAACTATATTAGACAATATTTTTACTAGTATAAATTCAAGGTAATGTTTCACCCGCTTCCTCCATATTATTAGTAACTATACTGGACACTGCCATTAACTGAGCTATTTAGGGGCGGTTTATTTTCATCGTTTCCTCTGTGATTTCTTTTGGAAATTAGAAATTAGGTCTTCACTTCTTTCCCCAATTTCTAATTTCATATCCATTTTTTAACTGCAAGCTTTCACGCTAAAGTGAACCGTTTCTAAAATTGCAATTTGTAACGGTGTTGAGTATATTTACCCAAATCAGGTGATCGGTGAGCGGTGATCAGTACCCCGATTACCTGATTACCGATTACCTGGATTCCACTTCAGATGGCTAAAGTGTTACCAATATTAAAGTCCTTTATCTCATCTTTTTTAATAAATCTCTCTGCCAAATATCGTAACATTAATAAGTCTTCTTTGAAGTCAAAACATTCTTCTACCTCCTCTCCCTTGAGCAACTTGACTAAATTTAGCAGAATATTTGAACCTGCGGCTACTGAGAGTGCTACTCCTCCTGCAAGTCTTGGATTAATCTCAGTAAAAAGTAATTTATTATTTTTATCCATAAAACATTGGATATTAGCAGGACCAATTATGCCTAATTTTTTTACTATATCAATACAACTATCAATTATCTCTTTTTTATAAGTAGTTATTCCTTTAGTTGAGATACCGGATTCAACTTCAAGCCTTTTTCGAGGGACCACACATATAACTTTACTATTAAAATCAGCCAATATATCAATGGTATATTCTTGCCCTTCAATATAATCTTGAAGTAAGGGTTTTTTTACATACTCTCTAAAGAATTTAAGCTCTTTTCGATTATTAATCTTATAAACATCATGTTGGCCTCTTCCAAAGCGAGGCTTGATAATTTTAGGATAAGTTGTTTTATCTAAATTAACCTTTAAGGCATCAAAAGTAATAGGAGTAGGAATATTGTTTTGGATAAAAAAGTTGTAAGTCTTAAACTTATCAAAACAGGTTTCAACTACCTCTTTTCTCGCAACAACTACAAAAATACCTTTTTTTTCAAGCTCATCTTTATGATTAGCCAAAACTACTAATTCTTCATCCACTGCAGGTAGGATAGCATTAACTTTCTCTTTTTTACAGATTTTTAGTAAAGTAGGGATATAACCAGGTTCTTCTGCCTTTGGTATGCAATATCCTATATCTGCAAAATAAAAGCCAATAGATAATGGATTACAATCTACCCCTACAACTTTTACACCTAATTTTTGAAGTGTTTTAATTGTAGATACCGATGGTAAAGAACCAACACCGGTACGCATAATAGTAAAAGACATTGAATATCACCTAAGGTTTTAAAGGTTAGGGTTGTTTTTACCACCTATTGGTTACAGGATTTATCTTTTATCGTAACCGTAAAATCTCAAATTATGTAAAACTTCATTTATTATAACAAATTTCATCCAGATTATCAATAAATTTTTGTTGTAGAAAATAAAGATTTGGAGTATAATTTAAAGAGTATGTGGAAAAAAGCAATAATCTTTCTTGTAGTAATTCTAAAGGTAGAAATAGCTATTAGTGAGCAAACAATTAAGGCAGTATTAGCCACTAATGAAGGAGTGAAGCTATTTATTAATGAAATTATGTTTTCTACAAGCCATGATTGGGTTGAGGTTTATTGTGTAGATGATGGGAATTCAGGCAATGGCGTAGAAATAAAAGGATTTTATTTTGATGACTTAGATAGTGATGAAGATAAGATAATTGGTAGTTGTACTATTAAAACTGGCGAGTTTTTATTGTTACATTATGGGATTGAGGGGCAAGATGAGACATTTGGAAGTAATGGCAAGATAAATATTTTTACTGATAATAAATTTATTACCTCCACAACCGACCAGATGGTAATTTATAATTCTGTGGATGAGATAATAGATGGAGTCTGTTGGGCTAATGATACCCCTCCATCAAATGAAGAGGAAGATAGAAATAAGCTGATTAATGCGGGTAAATGGCAAGGGGAGGCGATAGATAGTACAAATGTGTTGGAAGGGCAATCAATTGCAAGAGTCTCTAATAGAGATACTGAAACTAAAAATGACTGGTATGTAGCTTCTGTTCCCACATTAGGATTACCAAATAATATGACTTCACAAGCGGCAAAATCTCCAGAGATTAAGGTTGTAAAGATAACTAACCAGACTTTTGCACCGCAAGAAAGTAAGAAACCTACCATTATTTACTCACTTTCAAAAGCCTCGCAAGTCTCTTTAAGAATCTATGATATTAGGGGGAGATTAGTTAAAAGGTTAATTGAGCAAGAATATAAAGTAGCTAAAGAAGAGAATATTATCAGTTGGGATGGTAGAGATGAAGATGGTAATCTTCTCCCAATTGGCGTCTATATTTGTTACTTAGAGGCAGTGGGTGATGGAGGTGCCTCGTCTGATAAAGTAACTTTGATTTTAGCTAAGAAATTGTAAATGGGGAAGATATGAGAGTTATTTTCATATTTTTAAGTGAACTAATATTAATTTCTAATGTAGAAGCGGCTTTTGAAAATAAAGTTTTAAGTGTGCGGGCGGAAGGGATGGCTGGTGCTTTTACCGCAATAGCAGATGATGCAGGTGCTATCTTCTATAACCCAGCAGGATTATCTCAGATTACCCTCCAAGAAATATCCTTTTTTCATACCCATCCTTTTAATTTATCGCAATTACAGCAAGATATTATTACCTTTGTCCAGCCTATAAAGAGAGGTGGCAGGGGATTTTCATATCAACAATTCAGAGCCTCCAATAATTATAAAGAAGCACTGTTAACCTTTGACATCAGTACATTTGTAGGCAAAAATCTTTGCATTGGGATTAACCTTAAACAACTATATTTAAAGATTGGTGGATATGGACAGACCGCAGGATTTGGAATAGATGTAGGGGGCTTATATAAAATTAGTCCAAAAATAAATATAGGATTGGTAGGATTTAATCTTAACCAGCCGCTAATAGATGTGGAGAAAAGCTATAATTTAGGTTTAAGCATTAGACTGAAAGAAAATCTTTTAATAGCCATTGATTTAGAGAAATCTGGGAGGTTTGATTCAGAGATTAGAATTGGGCAGGAGTTTTGGATTACAAATAACCTTTGTATTCGACTAGGGCTTAAAAAACATTCTGTTTCACAACCTACTTTAGGGTTAGGAATATTAATTAATCTTAGCCAGCTTGACTATAGTTGCATTTTTCATCCTACTTTGGGGCAAACACATCTTTTCTCTTTAACCAAATGGTTTTGAGATACAGCTTGACAACTTTCATAATATCAGGTATAATTATCAGTAAACGATTAACAGTGATGGGATGGTTCACTTTTGTTTGAAAGCTTGCGGATAGAAAAGAGAGTTGAAATTGGAAATTCGAAATTAGGGAGAGAAATAAAAGCCCAATTTCCAATTTCAATTTTCTGTGGACGCTTACAAATAAATATCCGAAAGAAATCATAGGAAAAACGATAAAATGAACCGTCCCACAGTGATCAGTTTTTACCATCACTCATATTGCTCATTGATTACTGCTCACTGTTCACTGAGTATACTGAACATACTTTAAACAAGGATAGAACCGTAGGCAAAATGAATTTAACTCAAAGAGTAATTAAGAGAGTAATTGATTGCATTGCCTCAGTATTGGGATTAATAATATTAGTTATTCCAATGGGCATTATAGCTATCTTGATTAAATTGGATTCTAATGGACCTGTTATATTTAAACATAAGCGAGTAGGTAAAGATGGCAAGATATTTTTAATCTATAAATTTAGAACCATGGTCAAAGATGCCCCAAAAATTGGGCCACCATTGACCCAGAAAAATGATACTCGAATTACAAAAGTAGGCAAGATTCTCCGCCGCACAAGTTTAGATGAATTACCTGAACTAATCAATGTTCTAAAAGGTGAAATGAGTCTTGTAGGTCCTCGGCCAGAGATACCAATTGAGGTGGAGAAGTACACTGAGTGGCAAAGAAGAGTATTGCGACTACGACCTGGAATAACAGGCTTTTCTCAAATTCACGGTCGAGCAGACCGTGAAATACCCAGTAAATTAAGGTTGGATAATTGGTATATCAAACATCAATCTTTAAAATTAGACCTATGGATTATGGCTAAGACAGTAAGCGTAATTCTAATGGGTAAGGGAGCATATTAGGTGTAAGCAATTGCAGTTGTGCTGTCATAACGCCACAAGTCAGAGTGGGTCGTGTCATTTTGCCTTTTACATTTTGATATTTGCATTAAGCCAGGACACCACCAAAAATTAGCTTTTACAATGGAGGATTCTATGAAAAAAAATATTTGGTTAATAATTTTATTTCTATCTTTAGCTCAAGCTGCCTGGGCAGGTAATTGGATTGACCCTAAGTTAAAGTGGCAGATGATTGAGAGTGAGCATTTTATTGTTTGTTTCCATGAAGGTGAATTGGAAATAGCTAAAAAAGCCTGCCAGATTGCAGAAAAGGTACACATGAAACTTTCTTCATTATTAGCCTATGAACCAAAGGAAAAGACTTATTTAGTCATCATTGACAGTATTGATGAGTCTATTGGTGCTGCTACACCCTGGCCAAATAATGCCATTTATATCTCCCCTACGCAACCTCATCCGTATAGTTGTCTTGGAAGATATGAGGATTGGCTGGAATTGGTCATTACTCATGAATATACACATGTACTGTATATTGATATGGCTCGAGGGCCAACTCGAATCTGGAAAGCGATTTTAGGCAGAACAATATTCCCTAATTATCTTCAGCCTCTCTGGTTAATTGAAGGATATGCTACCTTTGAAGAAACAAACCTTACTAATGCAGGAAGAGGAAGAGACCCACTGTGGGATATGTTTTTGAGAATGGCTTTTATAGATGATAAGTTAAATTCCATCGACCAGCTATACGGTGATTATACCCCATGGCCTGGTTGGATCACTCACTATCTATATGGGGTCTCAATCTGTCAATATGTAGCTGAAAAATATGGTGAGGAAAAACTCACAGAGATTGCTAAATATTATGCTGGTGGGATACCTTACTTTTTAAATACCGCTGTGGATGATGCTCTAAGTAAAAATTGGTATGAGATCTGGGAAGAATGGAAAGAGTACATGCGGGTTAAATATATACAACAGGTACAAGAGATTAAAAAGAAAGAAATTACTCAATCTACTCCTATCACCACTCGTGGGTATGGAATTACATCCCCTGTCTGGTCACCATCTGGAAATTTGATTGCATATTGTGAAAATAATGCAGATGCGTATCCATCAATTCGTATAATGAACAAAGATGGAAGTGATGATAGATGCATTGTCAAACAAAAATGGTTTTCTGATATATTTGACTGGTCAAAGGATGGGAAAACAATAGTCTTTTCAGGTGCCAACTTTTATAAAAATTTCTATATCTATTCTGACCTTTACATGTATGAGTTAGATACTAAAAAGAAGACGAAACTTTCTGATGGAGCAAGACTAAGAGACCCCAATATCTCTGCGGACGGTAAAGAAATAGTCTTTGTGAGCAATAAGTTAGGGCAAAATGAGTTAATGATTGGGGGAATTGATACTCCAATTAAAGGGGCAAAGGTATTATTATCAGCTGAGGATTCATCTCAATATCACGCTCCTTGCTTTTCCCATGATGGGACAAAAATTGCTGTATCCATCTGGAAGAGTGGTGGATTTCAAGATGTCTATGTAATGAATAAAGATGGTTCTAATATGTTTTCTATTACTTATGATAAAGCTATGGATGTCCTTCCAAGTTGGTCTGCAGATGATAATTATGTATTATTTTGCTCTGATAGAACGGGTGTCTATAACCTCTATGCCTATTCTTTAGAGGAGAAAAAATTATATCAGATAACCAATGTTTTAGGTGGTGCATTTTATCCTAAGATGTCACCAGATGGGACTACGATTGCATTTGTCAATTACAGTAGTAATGGTTTTGATATTCATCTGATGGATGTAAACAAAAACAAATGGTGGGAGGTTAAGATACCAGAGATTTCAGCAACTCCAACAACTACACCTACTTCTAAACCATCATTAGCTAAACTTCATCCTCCAGAGAATTATAATCCTATCCCCTCTGCATTGCCTAAATTCTGGCTTCCATACTGGGATTCATCTGGATATGGTGCTTTCACCATTGGACAGGATGTACTTTTTAAACATTATTATCAAATAGATGTTTATTATGATACAGATGATAAAGATATTGAATACTGGGTAGAATATACTAATGATGAGTTATATCCGGCTATATTTATTGGTGTTCTAGATGAAGATAAGACTTATGATGAGTTATTAACTAATAAATCTGATTACACCGAAAGGCAAAGATACTACTATTTTGGTGCCTTATTCCCTATCAACAAAATAGATGAATACCAAAGAATTGCAGTTGGCTATCTATATAAACGGCTAACTCATGAATCTAAAATTCCTCCCAATGTTACTCCACCGCAAGAGGGTAAGGTAAATAGTATTATGGCAAGCTGGTATTTTTCAAACACAAAAAAATACGGCTTTTCAATCAGTCCGACAGAAGGAAGAAATATATCTATTAGCTCAGAATGGGTGGATAAGAAATTAGGTGCTGACTTCCATATTACTAAATCAATTATTGATTACTGGGAGTATATCTGTCTGCGGATTAAAAAACATCATATCCTGGCAATGAGATTAACTGCTGGTTTAAGTGGTGGTGATAAACTCATTCAACGGGCATTTCAACTTGGAGGTAGTGGATATCGAGAGCATGATTATTATTATCCTTCAATATGGGATATAAATTTTGGGCTTAGAGGATATTCTGAACGAGCATTTATTGGCTCTAAACTTTTAGTAGGGAGTCTTGAGTACCGTTTTCCTATAAAATATATTGAAAGAGGACCCGGAACATTACCGATATATTTTAAAAGACTGCACGGGCTGGTATTTTTTGATATTGGAGATGCTTATGACTCATCTCCTTCCTTTAAGAAAGCCGTTGGTGCAGAGTTGAAATTAGACATGCAATCATTCTATTGTTTTCCATTAGAGATGTTAGCGGGCTTTGCCAAAGGATTGGATGAAAAAGGCGAAAAGGTCTCTTATCTTGGAATTAAGGTTACATGGCTTTATTAGAGCACTACTTTGAGAAAGAGAAAGAGGGGATTAGATGGAATTTTGGTTATTGGCATCCAAATGCTTAGCTGTTTTAGGTGGACTTTCTGTTTTGTTCTCTACTCAACCCCAAGTTGCACTTATGCCTCCACAAATGTCGATTGAAGCCGATTATCTAACAGTAAAGACTAAATTATTAAATGCCTTCCCGCAAGAGTTAGATGAGATATTTTTAAGTGGCACTCCAGTAATATTAAAATTTAAGGTTAGCCTACGAGAGAAAAATACTCATTTACTTAAAGAAGAAGAAGTAGTATTTCATAAAGTAAGCTACGATTTAATTAAAAAGGAATATAGTATAGTTTTTTCATCTTACTCTACCTCCCCTCCTAAGAAAACTTCTGATATTTTAGAGATGAAAAAATGGTTTGGAGAATTGAATACAAAACTTATCTCGTATGAAAAAATACTCCCAGAGAAGTTATATTTAGTAGAAGTAGAAGCATATCTATTACCCATTGAAATAAGGGCATTGAAAAGGAAGAAATTTGACTTGATGAGTTTTTGGAAATATAAAGTACCAAAAGTTACACTAGAAGCTGTGTTAAAGGAGTAAATATGAGCTTTCAAAAAAGACTTATCTTGAGTTTCATTTTTATCCTGCTTATTTCTATTGTCCCCATCACCATGTTTTCTTTAAAAGTAATTTCAGATAGTATTGACTTATGGGTACAACAAGATACTGAAGATACATTAAGATTAGCCATTGAGAGAATTGAAAGTGGGAAAGGACAACTTAAGGCTAAAGAAGTACTTAAAGGCTACCTCCAATTAAAGGCACTTAAAGAACCAATCAAGATGGAGATTATTGGATTTAGTATTTTTCTGGCAATAATAGTCTTTATTGTTGCCATAATCCTCGCCTGGTTATTTATTCTCTGGCTCACTAACCCACTTAAAAAACTTACCTATGCCACTCAGCAAGTAGCCGCAGGAGAGCTTGATGTAAAATTAAAGGTAGGTGGTTCTTCAGAAATACGAAGACTTATCGATTCTTTTAACCAGATGCAGGAATCTTTAAAAAATAGCCAGGAAGAACTGAAAAAAACCTCAAGAAGGGCAGCATGGCAGCAAGTAGCACAAACTTTAGCTCATGAAATTAAAAATCCACTTACCCCTATACAACTTTCTATCGAGCGGATAAAAAGAAAATATAAAGGAGCGGATTTACAATTTGCTAATATTTTAGAAGAAGACTCTAAATTAATCTTGCAAGAAATAGACTCTTTGAGAAGGTTGACTGATGAATTCTCACAATTTGCAAGAATGCCTGAATTAAAACTTAAAAAGGATGCAATTAACCCTATTATAGCCAGTCTAACAGCAGGTTATTCAGCCAGCTACCCACAAATAGCATTTAATCTGAAACTTGAAAAAGACCTGCCGTTAATACTTGTTGATTCAGATAGTCTGAAAAGGGCTCTGATGAATATCATCAAAAATGCCATTGAGGCAATGCCTAATGGTGGAACTTTAGAGATAAAGAATAGATTAGAAAATCAAGCTGTTATTATTGAGATTCAAGATACCGGTATTGGGATTTCAGATGATGAAATTCACTATTTATTTGAACCGCATTATTCTAAGAAGAAAGAAGGGATAGGATTAGGGTTAGCAATTGCTCGGGAGATTATCGAAGGGCATAAAGGTAAGATTGAGGTAGAGAGTAATGTAGGTAAGGGGGCTACTTTTAGATTAATATTGCCAATTTAAAGGTGAGAGTTAGGAATGAAAAAGACTATTTTAGTTGTTGATGATGAAAAAAATGTTAGGATTGCATTAAAACGACTTTTAGAAGATGAAAATTATCATGTAATCCTTGCTACAAATGGGAATGAGGCAATCAAATGCCTTAAAAAAGATGATGTGAATTTGGTAATATTAGATGTAGTACTGCCAGATACAAGTGGTCTTGATGTACTTGCTAAGATGAAAGAAATAAACCAAACAATAGAAATAATCATGATTTCAGGATATGCAAATATCGATGTGGCAGTTAAAGCAACTAAATGTGGGGCGTATGATTTCTTAGAAAAACCATTATCTACTGACAGAGTCCTTCTGTCTATTAGAAATGCATTAGAGCGACAAAAACTTATATCACAAAAAGTTCAAATAGACAAGGCAGAAGAAGAAAGATATAAAATTTTAGGTGAAAGCCAAATAATTAAATCATTATTAGATATGGTAGATAAAGTAGCCAGAACAGATTCTTTTGTTTTAATTACAGGGGAAACGGGCACTGGTAAAGAGCTATTTGCCAGACAAATTCATCGTTTAAGTAAAAGGGCTAATAACCCATTTATAAAGGTAAATTCAGCTGCTATCCCAGGCGAATTAGTGGAAAGCGAATTGTTTGGCTATGAAAAAGGTGCATTTACAGGAGCAGTATCTTCAACACCAGGTAAGTTTGAATTAGCTCATCAAGGAACAATATTTTTAGATGAGATTGGTGATATGAACCTGTCAACCCAATCTAAAATATTACGCGTGCTTCAAGATGGAGAGGTAATGAGAATTGGCGGCAAACAACCTATTAAATGTGATTTACGAGTCATTACTGCTACTAATAAAAATATAAAAGAGGAAGTAAAATATGGTAGATTCCGTGAGGATTTATACTTTAGACTTAATGTCATCCCACTACACATCCCTCCATTAAGAGAACATAAAGATGATATTCCTCTTTTAGTAAATCACTATCTTGATGAATTTTGTAAACTTAATGGTCGAAAGATAAAACAAATATCTCAAGAGGCATTGACTGTATTGATTGATTATCCATGGTATGGTAATATCCGGGAATTAAAAAATATCATGGAGCGATTAGCAACATTGGTCATCTCAGAAGAAATAACACTTGAAGATATTCCTTACGAGATAGTGACATATAATACTATTGCTACTAAAGAAGGAAAATTAAAGACATTAAAGGAAGTAAGAAATGATTTTGAGAAGGAGTACATTAAAACTGTTCTTTTAGCCAATAAAGGGAATATAACTAACACAGCTAAAGCATTAGGGTTAAAAAGAAGCTACCTTTATCAGAAGATGGCACAATTGAAGATAACCGTTTAAAGGTGATATTGGGGGCTGTGAGGAGTAGTGCATTTCGGGACGGTTCACTTTTGTTTGAAAGCTTGCGGATAGAAAAGAGAGTTAAAATTGGGAATTCGAAATTAGAAATTAGGGAGAGAAGTAAAAGCCCAATTTCTAATTTCCAATTTCAATTTTCTGTGGACGCTTACAAATAAATATCCGAAAGAAATCATAGGAAAAACGATAAAATGAACCGTTCCTGCATTTCTTGATAACGGAGGCATTACAAAAAATTCAAGAAAAAAAACTTGACTTTTTACCCAAATATAATTATAATTAAAATTTATAATTGAAATTTGTAACGCCACAAGTGGCATCAATCCAGAAGTGCCAGAATCGGATTGACAGCACTTGTGCTGTCAATGAGACTACAAGTGTTGCCAATTCTTTTTTAAGAGTAAATGTTCTTCGTGTCCTTTGCGTGTTAGTTTTTGACATTACACAAAATCTTCTAAGGAGATTATATGAATATAATTGAAGTGGAAAGTCTTTTAAAGAAGGTAAGTAATCGATATGAATTAGTAAATTTAGCCGCTAAGAGATCTAAACAATTAATGGCTGGTTCTACACCATTAGTTAATGGCATGCAGGAGGAAAGAGTAAATATAATTGCATTAGAAGAGATAAAGAGAGGTAGAGTTCTCCTGCAAAGGGAAGATTCATCAGAATCTTAAAAATCTCTGTTGTAATAATTTTCTCCTCCTCATAAAGTTAGTTAAATGAAACCATTAATCCAATTTACTCTTTTCTACATCCTCGGGATATCGATTGGTAACTATATTGATATTCCATTTCCCATCATTTATATATTGGTAGCTCTCTTTTTTGTATTCAGTTCTCTCTTCTTTATAAAAAAATTACCTGTTCCAACCCATATTTTTCTTATCTTAAGTATAATATTAATCGGAATGTTATTTCATGAATTACATTCCAAATTTTTATACTCCAATTTTCTGACTAAATATTTAGACCATGAGGTAATTTTAATAGGAGATATTGCCCAGCCAGTAGAGATAAGCGAAAACAAGATAAGTTTAATTATACATGCAGATAAGGTTATAGATAATAAAATAGTCCAGAAAGTCAATGAACTCGTTTTGGTAAATATTAAAAATAACTGTATTGCCCTTGAGTCTTTTAAATATGGTGATAGAATCAAAGTCATCGGTAAGTTAAAGATGCCTTCTGGCATGAGAAATCCAGGTGGATTTGACTATCAAAAGTATTTAGCAAGAAAAAAGGTTTTCACTATTATCTGGATTCAAGATAAGAGAAAAATTGTTAAATTAGGAAGTGGGGAATTTAATCCCATTTTTATGGTTGCTTATAAAATCAGAGACAAGGTAAGTAATATAATTTCTAATACCTTATCTGATAAATCATTTGCTTCTGCTTCATTTTTAGAAGGGATATTGTTAGGGAAACGTTCCATGCTGCCTGAAGAAGTAAAAGGTTGGTTTGAAGATACGGGCACAATTCATATCCTGGCTATATCTGGTTTAAATGTAGGATTAATTGGGTTAATCTTCTTCTTTATTTTCCATAAATTAGTTCGATTACCCCAGAAGACTTCCTCCGTTCTAACACTTTTAGTACTTATTATCTTTGCTATTATGACTGGTGCGACGCCATCGGTGGTTCGTGCTACTATTATGGCTGCTACAATCATAGCAGGTATGGTTATAGAACGCGACACAGATATTTACAATAACCTTGCATTAGCAGCACTAATCATTTTATTACAAAATCCACTCGCCTTATTTGATATAGGATTTCAATTATCTTTTGTAACCGTTTTTAGTTTAATCTATTTTACCCCTTTCATTGAACCAAAACTATGGTTTTTTCCAAAATATTTAGCAACACTTGTAGCTACCTCTATCGCAGTCCAGATTGGTATTTCTCCTATCCTTATATTTTATTTCAATAAATTATCATTAGTAACTGTTTTAGCTAATGTAGTTGTTGTTCCATTATCAGGAATTATATTAATTCTTGGTTTGGCTATGTTTTTTGTTGGAATTATATTTATGCCAATTGCTAATTTGATTGGCATAATCAATTTTTATATAATTACGGGTTTATTACTATCTGTTTCTTTCTTTGCTCATTTTCCTTATGCCTATATTCATCTGCCTACTCTTTCTTTTTCCATTATAAGTAGTTATTATCTTTGCTTATGGGCTCTAAGTAAACATGAAAAGATAGGTACACCAAAAGTTGTTATTGGAATTTTAATATTAATTAACATCTTTTTATGGACAGAGGTAATTAAAACAAACTCAGGTATTATGAAAGTTACATTTTTGGATGTAGGGCAGGGAGATGCCATCTTCTTAGAATTCCCACAAGGAGGTAATATGCTTATAGATGGTGGTCCTGGTGGGTATTTTGATACTGGGAAACGGTTTATTTTGCCTTTTTTAAGACATAAAGGAATAACTGCCTTGCATACAGTCATAATAAGCCATCACGACTTTGACCATTATGGTGGGTTATTGAGTGTACTCCAAAATTTTAAAATTAAAAAACTTGTTGTAGATAATGGAGTTGAAAGGCAAAAATTATCTCAAATAATTAAAGAAAAAAATATTTGTCATGAAGTGGTTAGAAGAGGAGATGAAATAGTTGGATATCCCAAAACAAAAATTTATATTCTACATCCTTCGACTAACATGGATAAACACTCATCTAACAACAACTCAGTAGTAGTTAAAATCGTGTATAATAAAATAAGTTTTCTCTTTACAGGTGATATTGAGAACAAACCAGAGACCAGACTATTACCTTTTAAAGATATACTTTCTTCGACGGTGCTAAAAGTACCTCATCATGGAGGCAAAAATAGCTATTACCCAAAATTTATAAACTTAGTCAATCCAAAGATTGGAGTAATAGAGGTGGGTAGAAATAATCAATTTAATCTCCCGGATAAGCAGGTTCTAAAAAATTATGAAAAAAGAGGCACGAAAATCTACCGAACAGATAAACATGGTGCTGTAATTGTAAGTACTAATGGTGAAAAAACATGGGTAAAGACAATGGTAAGAGAATTATAGCCCTTTATTCCTTTCAAAGTGGAGAGACAAATTATACTTCATTACCTCATTTGTGATTATTAATCAGCTTGACAACTTTCATAATATCAGGTATAATCATCAGTAAACAAAAAGAGGAGTCGCAAAATGGAAATACTTAAATTTTGGGAAGATAAGGAAAGGATTGAAAGGATTCTTGATAGGTCTAACATTAACCTTATTGATGAAGAGATTAAACAAAAGGTAGAAGAGATTGTAAGTGAAGTTCAAAAATCAGGTGATGGAGCATTATTAAAGTATATTGAGCTATTTGATGGAGTAAAATTATCTTCTTTTGAGGATTTAAAGGTTAAACCTAATGAACTTGATGAGGCTTATAATTTAGTCAATAAGGAATTTTTAGGAAGCCTTGAATTGGCAGCTGATAATATCTCCAATTTCCATAAACATCGATCTTTTGACTCCTGGAGATGTCCATACGAAGATGGTGTGATTTTAGGGCAGTGCTATCGACCAATAGAGTGTGCAGGAATTTATATTCCAGGTGGAAGGGCACCGTATGTCTCTACGGTGTTAATGACTGCTATCCCGGCTAAGGTGGCAGGGGTAAAAAAAATTATTCTTTGCACACCACCTAATAAAGATGGACAGGTTAATCCTTATATTTTAGTCGCTGCCAAGCTGTCTAAGGTAGATGAAGTATATAAAGTTGGTGGAGCTCAGGCTATTGCCGCATTAGCATTTGGCACTTTAACCATTCCAAAGGTAGATAAGATTGTTGGACCTGGAAATATCTATGTTACATTGGCTAAGAGAATAGTCTTTGGCTATGCCTCAATCGATATGGTAGCAGGGCCAACAGAGGTAGTTATCATAGCTGATGAATGCGGTAATCCAAAGTTTATCGCCGCTGATTTACTATCACAAGCAGAACATGACCCACTTTCTTTGGCTATACTTATTACATCTTCTTCAGATTTAGCTAATTTTGTAATTAAAGAAGTTGAATCTCAATCAAAAGCCCTTTCTCATCAAGAGATACTTAAACACTCACTTAAGAATCTCACTGTTATCCTAACAAAGACTCTAAAAGAAGCAATTAATTTATCTAATCAGATTGCTCCTGAACACCTGGAATTACATATTAAAGACCCATGGGAAATATTAGAAGATATTGCTCATGCAGGGGCTATTTTTATTGGTGAATACTCACCTGAATCTGTTGGGGATTACTTTGCAGGACCAAGTCATGTTCTGCCAACTTGTAAATCAGCAAGGTTCTTCTCTCCATTAGGGGTAGAAGACTTTTTAAAACGCTCAAGCATCATTTCTTATACTAAACAGGCATTAACTAAATGGGGGAAAGAGATTATTAACTTAGCTAATTTAGAAGGGTTTGATGCCCATGCAAATGCGGTAAAGGTAAGATTAAATGAAGAAGCTACTAATCCTGCGTAAGAAAAAGAGTAACCGTTCGCCGGTCTAGCGAGAGCGTTGCAAATGACTTTTAGTTATGGTGCGGGTTTGGAAGAATTTTGGGTGATAAAAGATGCCAAAGCGATAAAAAAGAGATAATTTGCTTAGTTGACATCAAAAAGAGGAGGTGTTATATA
>JBFMDD010000190.1:0-12346 GCA_040754115.1 bacterium | reverse complement strand
CCACTTGTGAAATCAATGGGCAAGAGGTGAAGAGTAGGGAAAGACCCTGTTCCTTGCACCTTGATCCTTGTTCCTTCAGTGGGGGGTGAAAAGAAGATTGTCTGTTTGGAAGGGCTAATAAAATCAACGCTCAATTTTATCCGAGAGCGTTAAAGAATAAGAAAGGAGAAAAAGTATGGATATTAGTGCAGCACAAGTAAAGGAATTAAGACAAGCTACAGAAGCTCCTATGATGGAATGTAAAGTAGCACTTCAAAAAGCTAATGGAAATTTTGAAGAGGCAGTGAAAATCTTACGTACTCAAGGATTAGCTGCAGCAAAAAAGAAACAACAACGCGAAACTAAAGAGGGATTGATATTTTCTTATATCCATCTTGGTGGGAAACTTGGGGTTTTGGTAGAGATTAATTGTGAAACAGATTTTGTAGCTAAGAATGCACAATTTCAAGAATTAGGGAAAAATATCGCTATGCAGATAGCCGCCTCTAATCCTTATGTTGTCTCACAAGACCAGCTTACAGAAGAAATGATAGCTCACGAAAAAGAAATTTACTTAGAGCAAGCTAAAAAATCAGGTAAACCAGAAAAGATTTGGGATAAAATGGTTGAAGGCAGATTAAAAAAATATTATCAAGATGTCTGTTTATTAGCACAACCATATATAAAAGACCCCAGTATAACCGTCTCTGACTATATAGCAGAAGTGGTAGCAAAGGTAAGGGAAAATATAACCATTCGACGATTTACTCGGTATGTGTTAGGTGAGAAATAAAGGAGAGATAGTTAGTGCCCAAAGAATCGGTAGTTTATAAAGAAGAGTCAAGGAAAATAAAAGTGGCTAATAATAAAAAACCTGCATTCAGACGAGTTTTATTAAAACTTAGTGGAGAGGTACTTCAAGGGAAAAAAGGTTATGGGATTGAGGCAGAAGTTATTTCTTCTATTGCAGACCAAATTAAAGATATTCATGCTCTGGGCATAGAAATAGCTATGAGTATAGGGGGAGGAAATATTTTTCGTGGAATGAGTGCCTATGGTTCACAAATGGATCGGACTTCTGCTGACCATATGGGTATGTTGGCTACAGTTATAAATGCTATTGCATTGCAGGATGCATTGGAGAGAGTGGGTGTTTTTTGTCGAGTGCAGAGTGCAATTGAAATGCAGAGAGTAGCTGAACCGTATATTCGTAGAAGAGCTATTAGGCATTTAGAAAAGAAAAGGGTAGTGATTTTTGCTGCTGGGACAGGTAATCCTTTCTTTTCAACAGATACTGCGGCTGCACTTCGAGCAGCAGAAATTGGTGCAGAAGTGATACTAAAAGCTACTAAGGTAGATGGGGTATTTTCTAAAGACCCACTTAAACATCCAGATGCTGTTAAATATGATAAAATACCTTATATGGAAGTACTTAACAAAAGACTAAAGATAATGGACTCTACCGCTATTTCACTCTGCATGGAAAATAATCTGCCTATAATCGTATTTAATTTAATGAAACCTGATAACCTTTATAATATTATCATAGGGAAGAAAATAGGAACGATAGTTTCTTAAAAGAGGTGAAAAAATATGCTAAAAGAAATTTATAAAGAGGCAGAAGAAAGAATGAGAAAAAGTGTAGAGGCGACAAGAAATGAATTGGCAGTAATTCGCACCGGCCGGGCATCACCTACACTTGTAGAACATATCCGTGTGGAGTACTATGATAACCAGATTCCTATCAATCAACTTGCTACTATCTCTATTCCTGAGCCACGAATGATTCTCATCTCTCCATGGGATAAGGGAGCAAATGAGGCTATTTGTAAGGCGATTATTAAATCTGATTTAAACCTTATGCCAAATACTGATGGGAATGTTATTAGAATCTCCATACCTTCGTTAACACAGGAACGAAGAGAGGAATTAGATAGGGTGATTAAGAAAAAAGCTGAAGAAGGAAGAGTTGGAATACGCAATATTAGACGAGAGATTAATTCCATAATCAAAGAAAAGGAAAAGGCTAAAGAAATATCTGAAGATGAAGAAAGACATGCTCATAATGAGATACAAAAAATAACTGATAAATTCATAGATAAAATAGACCAACTCCTGGCAAATAAAGAAAAGGAGATTTTAGAAGAATAATGTCATCAGCAAAAGATGAGTCTTATTTATTATCCATGATAGATAAAAATAAGTTACCAGAGCATATCGCCATTATCATGGATGGTAATGGTAGATGGGCAAAAGAAAGAGGATTGCCACGAGTCGTTGGACATCGGGCAGGAATGAAGAGTGTTAAAACAGCAGTTAAATTATGTGGTGAGTTGGGAATTAAAGTACTTACGCTCTATGCCTTTTCTACCGAAAATTGGACTCGTCCGAAAAAGGAAATTAGTACGCTGATGAGTATTCTGCGTGAATATTTACGCAAAGAAATAGATGAGTTACATCAAAATAATGTTAAATTGCACTTTATCGGGCGACTCTATGAGTTACCAGAGTTAGTCCAAGAAGACTTGAAATGGGCAAAGGAAAAAACTGCTGATAACACAGGTTTATTATTAAATGTTGCATTGAATTATAGTGGTCGGGCAGATATTATTGATGCAGTAAAAAAATTAATGGCAGATGTTGAAAACAAAAAATGTAGGAAAGAAGATGTTAATGAGGAATTATTTGAAAAATATCTCTACACTGCCTCTTTGCCAGAACCTGATTTGCTTATTCGCACAAGTGGTGAGATGCGAATAAGTAACTTTTTACTATGGCAAATTGCATATACAGAGATCTATATTACACCTACTTACTGGCCTGATTTTTCAAGAGAACATCTTCTATCGGCTATTGTAGATTACCAAAAAAGAGAAAGAAGATTTGGTGGATTATTGGAGATAGCAGTGTGAATTCATCATTTAAAAGAATAATTAGTGCAGTAATATTTATACCAATATTAATTTATTGCATCTTTTCCACATATTCACTTCTTTTATTATTGTTAATATCCTTAATAATATTTTTGGGATTATTGGAGTTTTATTCATTAGCCTCAAAAAAACAAGTAAAGCCATTTAAAGTCATTGGAATAATCACCGCCCTTCTTTTAGCTTTAGCAGCTTATTTCAAACATACACAGTTTTATGTCTTATCCACTCTTTTAATGTCCCCTTTATTAATAGGTTATATAATAACTTTACTTACTAAAAGGTATTCTTTAGAGGTTGGGGTTACATTATGTGGAGTGCTTTATATTGGTTATTTAATAAGTCATCTCATTTTATTAAGGCATCTGCCAGATGGCAGGTATTATCTTTTATTATTATTTTTAATTACATGGTCAACAGATGCCATTGCATTATATATTGGTTTAAAGTTTGGCAGACATAAATTAGTGCCAAAAATTAGCCCGAAAAAGTCAGTAGAAGGAGCAGTAGCAGGATTAATTGGGGCAGTTTTAATTTCCATCATTGCTAATTTAATCACAAAATATATCTCAATAAACTATGCAATAATTCTTGGATTGATATTAGGATTTTTGGGGCAAGTAGGTGATTTGTTAGAGTCTAAGATAAAACGGCTGGCAGAGGTTAAAGATTCAGATACATGGATACCAGGTCATGGTGGAGTATTGGATGTTTTTGACAGTGTTATTTTTAATGCCCCGATAATCTATTGTTATGTCCTTTTCTTTCTTTAACCTGATGGCTGAACGCTTACATACATTTATACCCTTCTATCCTGAGCAATTTTTCCTTCAATTCTATTCCACCTAAAAAGCCACCTAATTTACCATTACTTTGAATAACCCGATGGCAGGGAATGATGATTGGAAGTGGATTTTTCTTCAATGCCTGCCCTACTGATCTGAATGCCTTTGGGCTGCCAACTTCTTTTGCTATAAATTGATAACTCCTCGCCTCTCCATAAGGAATGGATTGAGTAGCTTTAAATACATTTTTCTCAAAATTAGTAGCAAACCTTAAGTCTAATAAGTAGTTAAAAGTTACTTTCTTCCCTTCACAGTAGGCAATTAATGAGTTTTTTATTTCCTTAAAATACTCCTCATCCATCACTAAATCCTTTTTAAAGACCCTTTTTTTGATTAAAGAAAGAACCTTTCCCTTTTCAGTTTGTGGAAGAACCATAGCAATCAGCCCATAATCATTAGCCGCTATCCCTATCCAACCACATTTAGTATTAAATGCACAATAGAAGATTTTCTCCATCACTTGCTTCTAAAACCATATATAAAAAACTATTCTTTTTTTGAATGATATGATATTTACCTGCTTTGGTTTTTACTGTTATTCTATCCTGTTTTAATTCCACATACTCATTTTTGTAAAGGTCTATTAACTTTTTAAATACTAACTCTATTTCTTGTGAGTTTTTATATTTAATTACACACAATTTAAATTCATCATCTTTGGATTTATAATTTGCAAAGATAGCAGGGGTATATTTTGATATATTAAGGATATTTTCTTTTGTGAAATAATATTGATTGTTCAATCCGATTATTCCGCAGATTAACTTTTCACTTTGTTTAATCCTGTTTTTTGTAGGGAGGTATTTTAATATCTGAGGGAAGTGCCCTTTTTCTTTTATTTTGGCACTTACAATTTGGGCAATAGTCAAAAGGTCTTTAGATGAATCAGAGGTTTGAATTACTACATAATATCTATTCTGCCAGAATGTAATCTTATCTCCTTCACTTGTACCTTCTGTTCCAACTGCAATAGCAGGTAATTTATAATCCCGATTAAATGAATATATTCCATAGGCAGCTTCTTGGGTTTCCATTTTATAAATCTCAAGAGTAATTGATTTATCTTTAAAACAATACTCTTGAGTAATAAGACTATCAAATCCATACTCTAAGAATATTTCTGCCCCACCGTTGATATAATCATAAAGTTGGTTTTTTGAATAAGAATCTTGTTTGTCTTTTTTTACCCACCCTTTAATTTCATTCTGGGTAGGGAGAAAAGATAATAATTCATTTTTATAATAGTTGGTACATGAATTAATGAAGAAAAAGATAAGAAGAAAACTAATAATTAATCCTTTTGTTTTTATCATCATTATCACATTTTTTGAGTTAGTCAGGATACACATTCTGTCCTTTAGAAGACAATCGTCCCCCTAATGTAAAATACCAATGGAGAATTCTTAGGTGGGTTATTATATTTCTTTTTATAACATCCCTCTTTTTAACATCAAATACATAGACAACAGGCAAAATACATAACAGAAATATTGCAGCAGCAATTGTAATACATCCAATTAAAATAGTACCATGTACACCATAGAACTTTTTATAAAATGAATGCATAGTGTTTAATCCTTTCTCTATCATAAAATATGGGTTAGTTTTTCGAGTTGTAGCAGCAAAATAATGAATTATTTGTGCATCTGGGGTATAGTAAACTTTCCACCCTCCTCTTTTAGCTCGAATACATATATCAGGTTCTTCACAATAGAAGTAAAATTTTTCTTCTAAAAGCCCAATTTGGTCTAACATCTTTTTTCTAAACATCATACAACTTCCATGTAATGTAGCTACCTCATGAGCATATTCATAATCTTTCGTAGAAGACATATACAATTGTCCTGGAAATCTTAAATCAGGAAAGAATCTTCTTAAAAAAGGACTGATCATAAAATCTTCTAACAAGTCAGTCCATGGACTGCGTATTTCTACATAATGAAATTTTTGCAATCTTCCATCTGGGAAAAATTCCTTTGGTCCTAATATTCCTACATCAGAATGGTTATCCATAAACTCAACCATACAATCAAGTGCATTGGGTTTTATAATTACATCTTCACTTAAAACTAAAGCATACTTACTTTTACACTGCGATAATATCTGATTATGATTGGTAGAAAAACCTTTATGCTCGGTATTCACTATTAGATTAACTTGTGGGAATTTACTCCGAACCATCTCTACACTTTTATCCCTTGAGTAATTATCTATTACCCATATTTCAAAGCTAATCTTTTTAGTTGTCTCATAAATAGACCTCAGGCATTCTTCTAATAACTTTTCATTATTAAAATTAAGTATAGATATAGTTAAATCAATCATTATTATTTTCAATTTCCCTCTAATACTTTGGTATCTCTGTATCTTGGTATCTCACCACCAGACTGCTCTTCCTCCATTCACTCAGGCACTTAAGATACCAGACTACCTGAATGGTTATAAAATTTTTATAACCATTCAGGTATAGATATTTTCACTCTATATTTATCAGTACTGTTAATCAAGAAATATATTCTTCGATCTCGAAGACAATCGTCCTCCTAATGTAAAATACCAGTAGAGAAACTCTAATCGAGCATCTATATTTCTTTTTATTACATCCCTCTTTTTAACATCAAATATATAGACAATAGGGAAGATACACAATATAAATATTGCACTGGTAATTGTAATTCCTCCAACTAAAATAGCAGCAGGTACACCGTAGAACTTCTTATAATAGTAATATGTAGCTTTTAATATTATATCTGTTGTAAAGAATGGATTAATCTTTTGATGAGATGTAGCGGCGAAGTAATGAATTATTTGTGCATCTGGGGTATAGTAAACTTTCCACCCTCCTCTTTTAGCCCGAATACATATATCAGGTTCTTCATAATGGAGGTAATATTTTTCTTCTAAAAGCCCAATTTGGTCTAACATCGTTTTTCTAAACATCATACAACTTCCATGTACTGAAGCGACTTGGTGACCATATTCATAATCTTTTGTAGAAGACATAAACAATTGGCCTGGAAACCTTAGATTTGGAAAGAATCTTCTTAAAAAAGGACTAATCATGAATGCCTCTAAAAATTCAGACCAGGGATTGTGTATTTCTACACAATGACATTTTTGCAATCTTCCATCTGGGAAAAATTCCTTTGGTCCTAATATTCCTACATCAGAATGGTTATCCATAAACTCAACCATACAATCAAGTGCATTTGGTTTTATAATTGTATCCTCATTTAAGATTAAAGCATACTTACTTTTACACTGCGATAATACCTGATTATGATTGGTAGCATAACCTTTATGCTGCGTATTCGCTATTAGATTAACTTGTGGGAATTTACTCCGAACCATCTCTACACTTTTATCCCTTGAGCAGCAGTCTATTACCCATATTTCAAAGCTAATCCTTTTAGTTGTCTCATAAATAGACCTTAGGCATTCTTCTAATAACTTTTCATTATTAAAATTAGTTATAGATATAGTTAAATCAACCATTGTTGTCGCCTTTCTTTCTCTCCTATAATATTAATCTAATTTAGAGGCTATTATTTTAAGAACAAATTCTATCATCTCCTCGGTTAATCCAGGATATACACCGAGCCAAAAGGTATTTTCCATGATAAAATCTGTATTTTTCAAAGAATCTATAATGCGATATTTTACATTTTGATATGCTGGTTGTTTTACTAAATTTCCACCAAAAAGCATTCTTGTAGCAATATTGTTTTTTTCTAAATAGGCTACAATCTCTGCTCGTGAAAATTTAGCACTTTCTTTTACGGTAATAGGAAATCCAAACCAGCTTGGTTCAGAATTAGGTGTTGGTTGAGGTAGGATGAAGAATTCTTCATATTTCTTTAGCCCATTATAAAGCAAATCAAAGTTTTTCTTTCTTGATTCAATAAAAGATGGCAACTTTTTTAATTGTACTACACCTATTGCCGCTTGCATATCAGTCATTTTTAAATTATAACCGATATGAGAGTAAGTATATTTATGGTCATAACCAAAAGGCAAACTGCCCAACTGCCATCCAAACCTTTTACCACATGTATTATCATGTCCTGGTTCACACCAACAATCTCTACCCCAGTCTCTAAAAGATTCAATTAATCTTTTTAGCTGAGTATCGTCAGTTACTACTGCACCTCCTTCTCCCATAGTAATGTGGTGAGCGGGATAAAAACTTGAAGTCCCTATGTGTCCAAAACTTCCAGTATATTTTTCTTTGTACTTTGAACCAAGAGCATCACAGTTATCCTCAATTACCCACAGATTATATTTTTGAGCAATGGACATTATTTTGTCTAAATCAAATGGATTACCAAGCGTATGAGCTGAAAAAATAGCCTTTGTTTTTTCAGATAACGCCTTTTCAATTTTATCTACTTGAATGTTATAAGTTCCAATATCTACATCTATAAATACAGGTACCAGATTATTCTGGATAATTGGATTCACAGTAGTAGGAAATGCACAGGCGGTAGTAATTACTTCATCACCTGGTGTAAGCCTTCTTTCTTCTAACTTAGGAGATGTTAAAGCGGCGATAGCTAAAAGATTAGCAGAAGAACCAGAGTTAGTTAGAATACAATGTCTTACTCCTAAAAATTTAGCAAATTCTTCCTCAAATTGTTTTGCAAATCTACCTGTTGTAAGCCAGAAATCCAGGGCAGAATCGACAAGAGAGATTATTTCCTTCTCATCGTATACCCGGCCTGCATACGGGATAGATATCTGTTTAGGCACAAACGGTTTGACTTTATGTTCTTCTAAGTAATATTTAGCAACAAGCTCAAAAATTTCCTTCTTCAAATCCCTATTTCTCATTATCTTAATTTGATTCCTTCAATTACTTTTATTCATGTGGTTTATGTACTTCCAAATTTCTTCTACTGTAAGTTCAGACATTTTTCCCTTAGTCTTTTTACCAGTATAAAAGCCTTTATACCAATTAATAGTTTTTTCAACTGCTTCATATATATTATAAATTGGTTTCCAACCAAGCAGTGTACGAGATTTACTTATATCTAACTTTAACAGACAAGCTTCATGAGTCTGAGTATGATTTGAAGTATCCACTACATAATCACCACCACCCCAGTATTTAATTACAAGCTTAACTAACTTTTCCACAGTTATTATACTTTCATCATTTGGGCCAAAATTCCACCCACTACTATATTTCGTGCCATTTTCATACATTAACGCTCCAAGCAATAGATATCCTGATAATGGTTCAAGAACATATTGCCATGGCCTTATTGATAGTGGATTACGGATGAGGATTGCCTTATTTTGAGAAAGTGCCTTTACACAATCTGGAGTAAGTCTATCTTCTCCCCAATCTCCACCACCTATTACATTTCCTGCTCTTACAGATGATAAAGCGAGATGATGAATTTTCCCATAATCTTTGGGGTTAAAGAAGGAATTTCTATAAGAGCTTGTTATAAGTTCAGCGCACCCCTTACTTGAACTGTAAGGGTCATATCCTCCCATTGGGTCTATTTCTCTGTAGCCATAAACCCATTCTTTATTTTCATAACACTTATCACTGGTAATAATAATACACACCTTCATGCCTTCTGTTTTTCTTACCGCTTCTAAAAGATTTATTGTCCCCATTATGTTTGTTTCATAGGTAAGTTTTGGTTCTTTATAAGAAAATCTTACTAATGGTTGTGCAGCCATGTGGAAGGCAAATTCAGGTTGATATTCCTTAAAGACGGTAGTCAGATGTGTTTCATCTCGGATATCACCAATAATGTGCACAATTTTACTCTTAAGATTTATAGCTTCAAACAAATTTGGTGTAGTAGGAGGCTTGAGTGAGTAACCAATAACTTTTGCTCCTAATTCTGTAAGCCATAATGATAGCCAACCACCTTTAAAACCAGTGTGTCCTGTAATTAATACTTTCCTATCTTTATATATTTGTCTAAAATATTTATCCATGTTTTAAATTCCAATCATAAGGTATCTTGTTTGTAAAAGGCTCTACTCTTTTTATCTCGTTTGGCTCATGGGGTAATGTTGCACAATTTGCAACTATTGCCTGTTTTGTGCCTATTCCTTTAAATCCATTCCAAATTTTTGGTGGGATTTTAACTAAACAGTAATTTTCTTCACCAATAAATAACTCCATTAAATTACCTTTGGTAGAGGAATTTTCTCTATCATCATAAAGAACAAGTTTTATCATTCCCTGGATAACGGCATAATTTAGCGTCATTTTTTCATGAAGATGCCATCCTTTAATGACCCCCGGATATACTAATGAGAAATATATTTCACCAAACTTTTCAAAAATTGGGTCATCACATTTGAGCATATGGTATATACATCCCCTTTCATCGGGTATCTTTTTCAGTTGTTTTATCACCACGCCTTCAATATTTTTCTCTTCCATTCTTCTATCCTCCATTTTACTTTACTCATCCCAGATTTTCCAGAAAGCCTCTCCACTTTTCCACAATTTATTAAGATACTGCGTATCTCTAAAGGTATCCATACATTCCCATTCTCCTTTGAATTCATACACCATTAATTCGCCCTCTTTGGCTAACTGTTCTAAAGGGCCTATTTCAAAATCGCAATTATCATCTGTGGATAAATAATTAAATATTTTCCGATTAAAAACAAAAAATCCACCGTTTATTACCCCAGAAGAAACCTGTGGCTTTTCAGTAAATGACATAACTCTATTTTCTTTAACTATTAATTCACCAAATCTTGATATAGGTCGGACACCTGTTACCGTTCCTATGCAGCCATGACTTTTATGAAAAGATAGCAACTCTTGTAAATTTATGTTTGCTACTCCATCTCCGTAAGTAAGCATGAAGAAATCGCCATCAACATATTTTTCTATTTTCTTTATCCTCGCCCCTTTCAATGCAGTGGCTCCTGTATCCGCTACAGTAACTCGCCAGCCTTTTTCTTTATGATTGCTGTAAATCTCTATATTTTTAGAGTTGCCTAATTCTATGGTAAAATCATTATTTAAAACCTCGTAATTATAGAAATAATTTTTAATCATCTCTCCTTTGTAACCTACACAAAGGATAAAATCATTAAACCCATAATATGAGTAAATTTTCATAATATGCCAGAGGATTGGTCTATCGCCTACTTCTACTAATGGTTTAGGCCGAATTTCAGTTTCCTCCCGTAATCTGGTGCCCATTCCACCGCATAGAATAACTACTTTAGTCATTAAATTACACCTCCTCTTGAGGGTTCATTTTTATCGTTTCACAAAAGTAAACCATCTCAATGTTATTTTATATCATAATGGATTTCTTGTCAAGGGAAATTTGGTCTTTTTTCAACAATTCTAATGAGAGCGTTGCGTAGAGATTAAAACTATACTCAACACCGTTACAAATTGCGATTTTAGAAACGGTTCACTTTAGCGTGAAAGCTTGCGGTTAAAAGAGGACAAAGATGTGGGTAAATTTCAGAATTAAAATGATTGACATAGAGGTAAGTTATTTGATATACTATTCTTGCAAACAAACTTTTGCATAAAGCCACAGATATGTAAGTTTTCAGTAATCACAGGTATCAGCACTCAGTTAACACCAGTCTATTTGTTTCCTTATTTTTGATGTCCCTAATTCTCTTAAAAGTTGAGCATTGAACACTGATACCTGTTTAAGGAGAAATATGGAGCCCAAACAGATTAAGAAATTATTAGAGGAAGTTAAGGAAGGAAAAGTAACTATAGAAGAGGCATTAGATAAATTAAGATTTCTGCCGTATGAGCAATTAGGTTCTTTTGCTCACATTGACCATCACCGAGCATTACGAACAGGATTCCCAGAGGTTATCTTTGGACAGGGGAAAAAGAAGGAAGATGTGGTTAAAATAGTCAAATCAATGCTTAAACAAAAAAGTGATATTCTAATCACCAAAGCCTCTAAAGAATTATATGATACTATTCATAAAGTTGATGCATCCGCCAAATACAACAAACTTGCCTCTACCATAACGATTCAGATGGCAGATACCAAATCCCAGATGTCAGATAAAAAGGTTCTAATTATCACTGCTGGTACTTCTGATATACCTGTTGCAGAGGAATCTGCGGTAACTGCAGAACTTATGGGTATAAAGGTAGAAAAGTTATATGATGTTGGAGTAGCAGGCATTCATAGATTATTAGGTCAAAAGGAAAAAATTACTCACGCATCAGTAATTATTGTTGTTGCTGGTATGGAAGGGGCATTGGCAAGTATTGTTGGTGGATTAGTAGATGTCCCTATTATAGCTGTGCCTACCAGTGTAGGTTATGGAGCCAGTTTTAAAGGGCTATCTGCATTACTAACAATGCTAAATAGCTGTGCACCAGGAGTAGCAGTGGTAAATATCGACAACGGATTTGGTGCAGGTTACTTCGCAGCCATGATTGCTAAAAGAATGCAACATGTGAAATAGGGCAGTGTCTTAATCGAGGAATTTTTTCGACCTGTATGGTTAAGTTCACTAATGAAAATGGAACTTTCATCTCACACTACAAGAAAAATAGAAACTGATAGAAATATAATGGAAATTTATAGAAATTGATTGAAATTGGTAGTAAAAAAC
>JBFMDD010000189.1:0-2247 GCA_040754115.1 bacterium | reverse complement strand
GGGGCAAAGTAGATTTAATGGGATTAACCACTGGATATTTAAAAGATACAGATTTTCCTAAATTAACTACGATAGCTGGAAAAATAAGCAATGATTATGCTATTATGTATATCAATGATACTGGTGGGATAACTTTAGCTGAATTAGAGGCGACTGCTCTAAAAATGGTTAGGGATGGCGTGCAAGTAATGATGATTGATTATTTGCAATTAATCACAGGGATAAAGGCAGAGAACAGGCAGAATGAGATTAGTATAATATCGGCGAGTTTAAAACGATTAGCGAAAAAGTTAAACATTCCTGTAGTAGCAATTTCTCAACTATCAAGGGCGGTAGAACAAAGGGCTGAAAAAAAACCGCAATTATCAGATTTGAGAGAGTCAGGAGCAATAGAACAAGATGCGGATGTAGTTTTATTGCTTTATCGTGAAGAATATTATAACCCTAAACCAGAAAATGAAGGATTAGCTGAAATACATATTGCTAAACATAGAGAAGGGATGACAGGGATTGTCAAATTAGCCTTTTTAAAGCAATATGTATGCTTTGAAAATTTAGCAAAGGTGGAGGAATATGGTCTTATTTCCTAAATCTCAAACAGGCAAAATCTGTGTGCAATTGTTTGACGGCTATTATCATAAAGAAATTACACGAGAATATTTTTGGGCACGGCTAAAGCAGATACAAGACCTGCTCAATTCAGGGCAGGAAAGTTTTGAGTTGGAGGAAAAAAGGAAGAAGTAATAGATGGAAACAAAATTTGAATGCACAGCGTATTTTAAGGGAAGAGATGGTTTAGGCACTTGCGACACAGATTGCCAATGGTGGCAGGAATTTAAGGGTAAGTGTCCCTGTGCAAAAGGAAGTTTATTTTGGGATGGAAAGGAGCAGAAAAATGAAATATTATCTAATCTCGGAAACAGGTGCAATAAGCACAAACGATAAAAGAGCAGTAGAAGCCTGTAAAAGGATAGGTTATTGGCAATGCTCAAGAGAAGAATACCAGAGAAAAAGAAGTGAGCAACAACGAGAAGAAAGAAGAATAGTAAAGGAGATAAAGGAATGGGAATAAAAGATACCATATTAATATTATTACTTTTAGCTATTTTAACTGGAGGAATTATATGGCAAGATAGACAGATAAAAAAACTGTTTGATGAACATACTGAATTACAGAAGAAATTGCTTATAGCAAGTGGTTACAAGATATTACCTGTTGTAGTAACTTGCTATAATGCCGAAAAACGGCAGACGGATAGCACACCAACCATAAGTTCGGGAAGGCGGTATGGCGGTAAGTAGGGAATTAGAGGAGTATATCTCCCTTGGCTCTAATATCATTATTGGCACAAGGACTTATATAGTCAATGATAGAATGAACCAGAAATTAAAAGGTTATAGAATAGATATATTTGATTGGGAGAGGAAAGATATTAAGAAAGATGGGGTTATTTTAGTCCCATTTACATTAGAAGATTAAATTGAGGAAGTATTAAGGAAAATTAAACAGTTGGAAATCTCTTACTTGCGACCATTGTTGGAAATTGACACTCCCCTCGACTAAAGTTGGGAGTTTTAGAAAATAGAATTTCTATAAAGAAGGATAATCAAATGGCTTCTCACTTAGGATTAAATTTTGGTGGCGAGATTAGTCTCTATCCCAGATATGAATGTCCACTATGTCATAATAAGTTATGGGTGGAACGAAGCGAAAGAACTGGTTGGCAAGAATGGTTATTTACAGAGGATGATAGAAGACATTATAAAAATAAATGCAATCTACAGAAGAAAATGGAATGTGGTAGTTGCGACTAAAAACAAAAAATCAGATAGATTGATTGTTATGGAAGAGGTAAGATGAGGAGGAACAAGTTTGCCTGGCTAAAAGGAAAAATAAAAATAAGTGAAGTAAAATTAGATGATATTTGCATTTTTAAGTCTAATGCGGGAAAGAATAAAATAACAGAAAGCAACAAAAGGAAGGAAGAAAAAATTGAATGCACAGCATATTTTAAAGGGAGAGATGGTTTGGGCACTTGTGATACAGATTGCCAATGGTGGCAGGAATTTAAGGGTAAGTGTCCATGTGCAAAAGGAAGTTTATTTTGGGATGGAAAGGGTAAACTGGGAAAAAAGAAATATTATCTAATTTCAGATACAGGTGCAATAATTACAATTACAAATGATAAAAAAGCAGTAGAAATATGGGAAAAAGTAGGCTATAGGAAATGTTCTCGAGAAGAATAT
>JBFMDD010000188.1:0-6084 GCA_040754115.1 bacterium | reverse complement strand
TGCCGATAAAAAGAATGTATCCATCTCTCATCCTCCTTTAAAGTGTTTAGATTATCTTTATTATCTTTATCGGCAGGATGAGAGATTTTTTTTAGTATTTTTTGTCAAAAATCACGAAACTTCAGTTCAACTAAATCACAGATAATATGTCCAATGGTAATATGTGCCTCTTGAATTCGTGGGGTATCATCTGAAGGAATAACTAAACAAAGTAAAGCAGATTGAGCTAATTTCCCACCACCCTTCCCTGACAATCCAATAGTCTTAGCTCCTATCTCATTAGCTTTTTCAATAGCTAATAAAACATTATGAGAATTACCACTTGTACTAATTCCAATAACTACATCATTAGGTTGAGCTAAAGCCTCTACCTGGCGTCTAAAGATCTCATCAAAACCATAATCATTTCCAATTGCAGTTAAAATAGATGTATCAGTAGTAAGTGCAATAGCAGGTAGAGCCTTTCTTTCCTTCTTAAATCTACCAACTAACTCTGCAGCAATATGCTGTGCATCAGCAGCACTTCCTCCATTGCCCATGATAAGTACCTTGCCACCTTTTTGGTATGCCTCGATTATTAATTGTGCAACTGATACTATTTGTCTTACATCTAATTTTAATTTCGTTTGAGCACTATCATTTAATTGTGTTTTAACTCTTTCTTCCATTATTTCCATTATTTCTCCTCCTTCCTAACTAATAATTTTAACTTTTGCGTTTTTTTATCTCCTCCAATATCCCAAAAGCCAAAAGTGGAATCATTATTTCATGATTTCATGATGTCCAATAAATGAATATCCTATTCCTCCTTTTGAGATAGGTCTTTTAACTACATTTGTTATTTGACGATAATGAATAATCATATCAAAATTAGCCGTAATAAAATCCTTAATTTCGTGTCCTAAATTTCGAGCAATAGTTAACGCCTTTAAAAACACCTCAGGAATAATCACCGCAGAACCAATATTCAAAAACACCCCACCATTACCTAACTTAGTCACTTGTATTGGTGAAGATACGAAAGTCTATCATACTTCCCTTACCAATTGCCTCGCCTGATACATTAGGATGTTGATGGATAATATCTGTTCCAATAGCTACATGTACAGTAACAGGGATATTCAATTCAAATCCATGATATAAGATACTGTATTGTTGATATTTAAGTTTTTTGTGGAAATCATCTTACCAAGTGCCCTTCCAATCCCAACATCATGTTTTGCCCCATCAATAATTGCCTCATTAATAAAAGCCCCTGTTTCAAAAGCCATCCCAAAAGAGCCATCTAAAAGACTTTTCCCTACATCCTCTGAAGTTTCACCAGTTAATGCTATCTCAAAATCATGAATAATTCCTGCACCATTAAATGCCAGAGCACTAACTACACCATTTTTCATCAGTTCAATAATAATTGGTGAAAGTCCACATTTTATTACATGAGCACCAAAAGAGCCCATAAGATAAGCTTTCTTTTGACTATATGCTTGATTAATAGCCTTTATTAAATCTTTTAAATCAGCACCAATTAAAATATTAGGCAGTGAATCAACAAATTGTTTAAAAGTAGCCCCTTTGGGCATAAGTTTAGCAAAATCTCCTATCTTGACCAGATTTTTCCTGTTTTTTATAGGATATGTTTTTACTTTACTTAAATCAATTTGTTCATAAGGGTCTGTCATAACTATCACCCCAAAACTATTTTTCTAACTATACCATTTACTTATGATTTTGTCAATAATAAAAATTTTCGGGACGGTTCATTTTATCGTTTTCCCTATGATTTCTTGCAGAAATTAGAAATTGGAAATTGGAAATTAGGTCTTCAGTCCTCAATTTCTAATTTCCAATTTCAACTCCATCTTTTAACCGCAATCTTTCACACTAAAGTGAACCATTCCAAATTTTCCTTAAGTTTGACAAAACTTTTTTCTTTACATTTATCCATAGATTTGTTATAATTAAAATAAATTAAATTTGGAAGTTTAGAACTTTGATAATGGGGATAAAGTATGTGTAGAATTATAGCATTAGCTAATCAAAAAGGAGGTTGTGGGAAAACTACTACAGCGGTAAATTTGTCTACTGCATTAACTTATCTTCACCGCAAGGTGTTACTTATTGACCTTGACCCACAAGGAAATGCATCTATTCATATAGGTATTAAAATCTATGATTTAGAGGTATCAATGTATGATGTTTTAGTTGACCCAGATAGAAATGTAAAAAGTGTTGTTATAAACTCTGCTATTAAAGGATTGGATATAGCCCCTGCAAATATCGAATTATCCGGAGCAGAGGTAGAATTGGTAAATGTCATTGGACGGGAATCAGCACTTAAAGATAGTATGAATGGAATAGAGAATGAATATGATTATATAATTATTGATTGTCCTCCTTCTCTTGGGCTTTTAACCTTAAATGCCCTTACTACGGCTAAAGAGGTAATGATTCCAGTTCAGACAGAATATTTTGCATTAGAAGGGATGAAGAAATTATTAAAAACGATTGATGTAGTAATTAAACGGTTAAATCATAACCTTATCATAACAGGCATACTTGCTACCATGTATGATGCTCGAACAAATTTAAGTGAGGCTATTTTAAAAAAGATTAAAGAACATTTTAAAGATAAGGTGTACGAGACAAAAATTCGTAACAATGTCAGGTTGGCAGAGGCACCATCTTTTGGACTCCCTATCGAAAAATATGCCCCTAATTCTTTTGGAGCACAAGATTATCATAAATTAGCAAAAGAGGTGATTAGTTATGAGTAAAAAAAGAGTAGTATTAGGCAAAGGAGCTGACTCTATATTTGAAGTTACATCTTTTGAGAAAAAAGAACCACAGCTTAAAGCCATCAGAATGCCTAAATTTAGGACTTTTGATGTGAAATTATCAATCCTACTTCGTGAAGATCAATTAGAACATCTGGCAAACTTAGAGCGGCAAATAATGAAAAGTCGCTCTTCTCATAATAAAAAAGAGAGGATTACTAAAAACTCAATCATTAGAGTATATATTGATGTTTTAAGCAGTGTAAATATAGATAAATCAGAGATAAAAGATGAGGCAGAATTGCTACGAAGGCTAAAAAGTAAACTGCAAGTAGTTACATGAAAAACAAAGGTACATAAAATGCCAAAATTATCGATAAGTAAATTTACTCAAAATTTAATAGAAAGAGAGCTAATCTCACATGAGGATTTAAATAAGGCTATATTAAAACATGAAGAAGAAGCCATCTCTTTAGAAGAAGCACTGGTAGAATCTTATTTGATTGATAAGAATAAATTGATGCAAATAAAGGCAGAAGGGCTTAATGTTGAATATGTAGATTTATCTACCAAAATAGGATATGAAGAATTCGCACGCATTGTACCAGAACCTATGTGTCGAAGGTATAATTTAATTTGTATTAATAAAGTAAAACATAAGTTACGCCTGGCAATGGCAAATCCATTGGATGTTTTTGCATTAGATGATGTTAGATTAAGAACAGGTTATGAGGTTGAAGCTGTGTTAAGTTATGTGGGGGATATTAAAAATGCTCTAATTCATGTCTACGGAGAAAGGTCATGGCAAGATTTGATTAGTAAAGTAGAAGAGGAAAAGATTAGTGTTATAAGAGAGGAGACAAAGGAAGAGGCAGAAGTAATCATTGATGCTCCTTTGATTAGATTAGTAGACCAGATTATTACTCAGGCGGTTGAGCGTAAAGCAAGTGATATTCATATCGAGCCTTTTGAAAAAGAACTAAAGGTTCGATACCGTATAGATGGTATTTTGCAAGAGGTAATGTCTTTATCTATAGAATTACAGCCAGCTATTACTTCAAGAATTAAGATTATGGCAAATTTGAATATTACAGAAAAGCGACTGCCACAGGATGGTAGAATAATGCTTAAGGTAGGAAATAGAGATATAGATTTAAGAGTTGCGGTACTTACGACTATTTTTGGTGAAGAGATAGTAATTCGTATTTTAGACCGCAAGGCAGTATTAATAAATTTTGAACAAATTGGTTTTCCACCAGACATCGAGACTAAATTTAAACAGCAAATTATGCGCACAACAGGAATTATATTAATCACAGGCCCTACAGGAAGTGGAAAATCTACCACACTTTATGCAATTCTTAATACACTTAATTCTCCTACCCAAAAAATTATTACTATTGAAGACCCAGTAGAATATTATTTACCAGGAATTAATCAAATTCAGACAAATCCTAAAGTAGGACTAAATTTTGCTGTTGGACTACGGGCTTTTTTTAGACAGGATCCAGATATAATGATGGTAGGAGAGGTGCGCGATGTCGAAACCGCAGAAGTAGCTATTGAATCAGCACTGACCGGACATCTGGTTTTAAGTACTCTACATACAAATGACGCACCAGGAGCGATAACCAGACTTATAGATATGAATATTGAACCTTTTCTTGTTACATCTGCAATAAATTGTGTTCTGGCACAGAGGTTGGTAAGGAAGATCTGCCCATTTTGTAAAATAGCTATAGACCCTTACCCTGAAATTTTAAGGATATTTGATGAATTCAATATCTCTACCTTTAATATTAACTTAGCCAAAGGAACAGGATGTTCACAATGTAATAATACGGGTTATAAAGGTAGAGTTGGACTATTTGAATTAATGATTATGTCAGAAGAATTAGAAAAATTGATACTCCAACGAGCTCCTGCAGGCAGATTATTAGATGTAGCTAAAAAAGAAGGACTAAAACCACTTAAAGAACAGGGATTACTTAAGGTTATTCAAGGGGTAACTACATTGGAAGAAGTTCTAAGGGTTAGTAGTGTTTAAGAAAATACGGTTACCACAGGAGGATATATGAAAAAAAAGGCTAAAGAGACAGAGGGGATATTTAAAACACTTTGTGAAATTGGTAAAGAGTTAGCGGCTACAATGGATTTAGATGAACTACTGACTAAGATTATGGAAAGTGCTAAACAAGTTTGTGATGTGAAGGCAGATTCTATATTATTACTTGATAAAAAGGAAGAAGAGCTTTACTTTAGAATAGCGTTAGGAGAAAAGGGTGATGAGATAAAAAAGATAGTTCTGCCAGTAGGAGAAGGCATTGCTGGCTGGGTAGCCAAAAGTGGAGAGCCACTGATTGTCAACGATGTTAGTATTGATCCAAGATTCTCTAAAAGAACAGACGAAATAACAAAATTTAAAACTAAATCGATACTTTGTGTGCCTATAAAATTTAAGGGAGAAATATTAGGCGTACTTGAGGTCTTGAATAAATCCAATGATGAGGAATTCACAGATACAGATTTACAATACCTAACGGTACTTGCCTCACAGGCAGCTGTGGCATTGAATAATTCTCAATTAATGGATGAATTACATAATTTCTTTATTAATGTAATTGAGATTTTAGTCATGGCTATTGAAGCATTGGAACCAGCAAGTAAAGGACATGCAGTAAGAGTAGCTCGATTAGCTACTGCTATAGCTCGCCAGTTGAAATTTAATAAAAAAGATTATGAAGACCTTTACTACGCAGCTTTAATACATGATATTGGAAAACTTAAAATAGATGAGCCAAAACAATTACATCCAATCCTTGGAGCAGAGATGGTCAAGTCAATAAAATTACTCGAGGGAAGTATTCCTTTAATTAAATACCATCATGAACGATTTGATGGAAAGGGTTATCCTGAAGGACTAAAAGGAGAGGAAATCCCATTAGGTGCAGGTATATTAGCCATATCTGAGGATTTTGAGGAAAAAGTACTTAGCCTGAGGATTAAAGATAGAGGTACATTCCATGAGATGAAAAGGAATTTCTTAATTGATGCTGATAAACGATTTAATCCAGAGATCGTGGCGGCTTTTGAAGAAGTAATGACTCTGCCAACAGATATATATGATTTTTTGTAAGCGTTCAGGGTGTAATGAAGGAAAAAGGGGAAGTATGGGAAAAAGGGAAATTTATTGTCCCAATCGGGGAGAAAAACCCTTGACTTTAGTCAAAGACTTTAGTATAATTTCAGCATGCAACACTATCGTACAGGTTCTCACTCTGTTTATGACCTAAAGTATCATCTGGTATGG
>JBFMDD010000187.1:0-6354 GCA_040754115.1 bacterium | reverse complement strand
TATCTCTTTTCTATCCGTTATCTAATTCCCTTCATCTTATCCTTAATTCTCTCCCAAATTTATCAAAATAGCCTTCTTTTTCACCTCCCTCTCCCCTTTTTACTCCGCTACTTGCCGATTTCAGGTTGATATTCTTCCTCATCATCTCCATATACATTAGGGATAAGTACTAATAGAGTTAAAAATACCCATATTACACACTTCATTCTTTTACACATTACTATTTGCCTACTTTAAGTTTTTTTAATGCCTTTTTTATCCATTCTTGTTCGACTTGATTTGAGGTGGTTTTTAATACTTTCTTTAAGGGTTCTATAGCCCTTTTATCTCCAATCTCAGCTAATGCATTTACTGCTTCTCTTCTACATATATTTTCTGTTGATAACACATTTATTAATGGTTCTACTGCCCTTGAATCTTTAGCATATCCTAATGCCTCAATTACTTCGTCTTTGGCATCATATTTGTTCTCTTTTAGTTCCTGGAGCAAGAAATCCACTGCTTCCCTTCCCCCTAACTTCCCTAAGTAACCTATTAAAAGTCGTCTATCTGTTTCATCTTTTTCTTCTGATATCCGTTGAATCATGGGGCTTACAGCCCTTCTATCACCAAATTCTGCCAGTGCCCCCCTACTAATCCATATTTTACAAGTGTTTCAATTAGTGGTTCTATGGCTCTACTATCTTTTATCTTAGCTAACGCCCATGCTGCTCTTCCTCGAACTGGACGACCATCACTTTCTCCATTATCCTCCAAAGCTTTAATCAATCCTTCTACTGCTCGATTATCACCAATATCCCCTAATGTCTCAGCAGTTTCCATTCTAACCTCAACATCCTCATCATGAAGTAAAACATCTACCAAAGCAGGTATTTGTTCTCTAATAGCCTCATAAGCCTCTTTAAGTTCCTTCTCTCCTTCTTTACCTAAGTTACTTATTTGTGATATAACATAAAGTGTTGCAAGTCTCATACTAATTTCTCCTGCACCAGAATATGCAAATTCCACCATATTCTTCCCTTCTTCCTTATCCTTAAGTATCTCTATCAAAATCTCTACTCCTGGCTTACCCGTTTTAGCTATACTTTTAAGTATCGTATATCTACGGAGGAGTGGAATACCTCTTAACTTATTTGATTCTCTCACATATCCTCGCACAATTGGTTTTAATTCCTCTTTAGATTTATCTTTATATCCAGCGGTTTTAATCCCTTCCTTAACCTCATACACTGTCTTATCTGCCCAAAACATAAGATATAATCCAGCTCCACTTGCAAACAATAACACTATCACCACCACTAAGATAGCTCCAATAATAATAAATTCCCTCATTTTTTTTCACACTCCTTTTATTTCTTTTTAGTACACAGATTACTCGGATGATACGGATAGACACAGATTTTTTAATTTAATTTTTTTAAATTGTTTCAAATTTTTATGTTGCCCTCCAATTACCAGTTATCAATGTCAATATTTCCATTGTCCGAATAGCCATTGGTTCTTGCGGTAAATTATCTTGACTATGGTCATAACCTAAGATATGTAACACCCCATGTATCAATAAGATGGTTAGCTCTTTTTCAAAGCTATGTTTATATTCTTCTGCTTGTCTCAATGCAGCATCAATAGAGATAATAACTTCACCCAGGATAGGGGTCAGACCTTGAATGTGGAATGTAGGACTACATTCCACATTCAAGGTCTGACCCCACCCAAAGGCTAAAATATCTGTTGGGCTATCTATCCCTCGATATTCATTATTTAATCTTTTAAGTAACTCATCATCTCCTAATACTACACTTACCTCTCCATCCAGAATACCTTCATGGCTTAATGTTTCTTTAACCACCTGTTTGACCCAGTTAGTGTTAATTTTCTTGTTTGGATGAAGTTTGGTAACTGATACCTTCAACATTTTGTAACACTGCCTTTTCCTGTTCCTTTTCTGGATATTCAACTCGGGCATGGAACAATGTTATTAAAATTCTGGTAAATGCCTGAGCAATTTTAGTTAAGTCCTTTAGGGTTAAATCACATTCGTCTAATTCTTCATTAATAAACTTATCATCAATGATTTTTTTAACCAAACTTTCAATTCGTGCCGGGGTAGGCTTTATTAAAGTCCGGGAGGCGGCTTCGACAGAGTCAGCCAGCATAACAATAGCTGCTTCTTTACTTTGTGGTTTAGGTCCTGGGTATGAGAATTCAGACTCTTTAATATCCATCCCTTTCTCACCACTTACCTCTTTTTCTTTTGCCTGATGATAAAAATAAGCCATCACTGATGAGCCATGGTGTTGTTGAATAATATCAATAACTTGTTGAGGTAGACGATTCCTTTTAGCCACTTCTACACCATCTTTGATATGAGAGCGTAGAATTGATACAGAAAGTGTAGCGCGTAATGCCTCATGTCGATTACGTTCAGACTCTGTTTGATTTTCTATAAAGTACTCTGGTCTAATCATCTTACCAATATCGTGGTAGTAAGATGCTACTCGAATCAATAAAGAGTTTGCGCCTACATCCTTAGCTGCAGATTCTGCTATATTTCCTACTAAGAGGCTGTGGTGGTAGGTTCCTGGAGCTTTTAATAATAAGTTTTTTAAAAGAGGGGCATTTAAGTCTGATAGCTCAAATAATGTAAAATCAGTTGTGATATTAAAAAGCCGCTCTAAATATAAAAGTCCTCCCATGGCAATAATGGTCGTCATAACCCCATTGGTTAAACTACCCCAAAGAAGATTACTTTGCATTTGTATGAAAGGGTCTTGTCGAAATAGACTATACCCAACAATAATTATTCCTTGTGCAACACCTACTGCGATACCTGCTCTTATCAGGTCACCTCTTACCCGTGCTTGTGATGTGGTATAAATTGCTGCCAGACCACCTGAAGTAAAAAGCAATACAAATTCTATCTTTTCGCCTATTAAAACTCCAATTAAAATACTCAAAATGATTGTTACAAACATAGCTATTTTTTCATTAAGTAAAACAGCTAAAAGTATAGCAAATGCACCCATCGGTATGAGATAAAGAGGTAGATTAGTAATCGAGATAACCTTAGCCAATGCAATTGTAGCTATAATTATTAATCCAATCAGACTTAAGTTTTTATTCCTGATTAAAAGTTTGGACTGATATTTATAAAGATAGATAAAAATTAACATCATCAAAGCGTATATTAATAAGATAAAACCCAGAGTCCTTGTAGTTAGTGCAGCACTACGATGTTTGGATAATTCTGCTAATTTCATTGCTGCATTATTATCCACCCTCTCTCCTTCACCAACAATCTTTTCCCCTTTGCTTACCTTTATCACAACAGGTTCTACACTTTTGATAGTTTCTTTAATAGTTCTTTTAGTCTCTTTTTGATTAAATTTTAGATTTGGCTTAAGATAATTTTTAGCAAGTTCAAATACCCCCTCCTGGACTTCATGAGAAGATAGCAGTTCTGGATATAATGGTGATTTTTGTGGTATTTTATCTACGAAGAAGAAGTTGTCAGTTGTCTCTACTAATTTCTCTGATGCCCCAGTAGAAGAGGAGATTCTTAATCTAATCCCAATATTAGTATCAGTTACCAATCTGTCTTCAGGAATATTTGTAGTTCCATGGGTTAACCATGTTCTTAATAATCCTGTTATATCCTTTTCTATTTCATAAAGTTTTGGATATTTTAAGATAGCTTTTAAATTTTTATCTGAGATATTAACCTTTGGCAATTTTTCTCTAAATTTTGAAGTAATCTCTTCTAAATTGCGTGTTTTATCCTCTTTTATCTTCTTTATCTTCTCAAATAATTCTTTTACTTCTTGAAGTGTTGCTGGAATCACCTCTAATTCTAAGTCATAGACAGATTTGATCTTAGCAACTGCCTCTTTTCTATTCAATTCAGTAATAGATTTATTCTCGTATGAGAAATCATAGGGAGCTTTAATAAGTTTTGGGCTAACCTGGCCTTCTTCTGGGAAAAGGGGTGCTATTATGTTAGGACTAACAAGAAAGGTCACAATAACCAGGATACATAGGATTAATAAAGTCCTACCTGTTTTCTCACCTAATAGAACTGATTTTAAGAGGGGGATATATTTTATGATATTTTCTTGTTGAAATATTTTTTTATGACTCCTTCTTCGCATCTTCATACTCCTCGTATGCCTTAATTACCTCTGATACCAATCGGTGTCTTACAACATCACTTTTATTAAAATAGACAAAGTTGATTCCATCGATTTTTGACAAAATCGTTTGCACCTCAACTAAACCAGAGGTTGTATCCGAAGGCAAATCTATCTGCGTAATATCCCCTGTAATAACTGCTTTAGAGTCAAAGCCTAATCTTGTCAGAAACATCTTCATCTGTTCATGTGTAGTATTCTGAGCTTCATCTAAAATAACGAATGAATCATTAAGTGTGCGACCACGCATAAAGGCTAACGGTGCAACCTCAATAACCCCTTCATTTAATAAATAATGAAATCTCTCTATCCCTATCATATCAAAAATAGCATCATAAAGAGGTCTTAAGTACGGATCAACCTTATCCATCATATCTCCGGGGAGAAATCCTAATCTTTCTCCTGCCTCAATAGCAGGTCGAGTGAGTATAATCCTTGCCACTTTTTTATTCAGCAAATTTGACACTGCCATTGCTACGGCTAAATATGTTTTACCTGTGCCCGCAGGGCCAATACCAAAGACAATGTCATTTTTTTGAATTGCATCTACATATCTTCTTTGTCCTAATGTCTTTGGCCTAATTGGTTTTCCTCGCTCTGATACATAAATTGCCTCTTGAAAAATAGAAACAATGTTTATATCTTTATTTTCACCTATCATTTTTAATGAATATTTTATCTCTGGAACTCTCACCACATGACCCAAATGTAAGATTGATAATAGGTCTTTCATTAGTTTCTTTATTAAGTAAACATCCTTGCTATCACCATTAATTATTAATTCATTTCCGCGAACGATTATTTTTGCCTTTTGAAACTCCTCACGAATCAGGTGTAAATTCTCGTCATTTCTTCCTAAAATATTAATTACTTCCTCATCATTTGCAAAAACAATTTTCTCTTCCAATATCCTTTACCTCTTGTATTATCGGCCTCAGCCCTTGACCTTCATCCCATCTGTTAGTTTAAGCTTTCCTGGTAGAATTATTTTATCCTTAGCTGATATTCCAAAGATTATTTCAGTTTGATTGCGATTGGTTATTCCTACGCGTACAACTCGCTTAACTGCTCTGCTATTTTTGTAAAGATAGACAAAACTCTGAAGTCCCTGTTTAAATATTGCATCCGAATTTAAGAGGAGCACATCCTTTTTACGCTCAAGTATTATTCTTACTTCTACCCGTTCTTTTATTTCAGGTAGTTCTTTAGATGGGTCTAATTCAATTATAATTTTAGAAAACAACCGATTTTGCTCTTCCTCTTCAGGTTCAACATACTTAACATATCCAGTTAGCTCTTTATCTAAATTTTCAGCTTTAATAAAGGCATCCTGGCCTAATTTAATTCTCTTAACATCTATCCTTGATAAATTTACCGCTACCTGCAAATTATCCAGATTTACTATCTTCATTAGTACTTCATTTGCCAGTACATACTGTTGTGGTAAAACCTTTCTGTCGATGACTACCCCTGATTGAGGGGCTAAATAGACTAAGTTATTCAGGTGTTCAGTGGCTAATTTTACTTCTTCCTCAGCCATATTTTTCTCTAATAAAGCCCTTTTATACAAACTTTTATCCTCTTCAACTTCTTCTTTTGAAACCTCTTGTCTTCCATAAAGTCCCATCTTTTTAACAAATAAACTCTCTGCTGCTAATAGGTCAATCTTTGCCTGTTTTAATTCAAATTGAGCATTTTCGAGTCTTTTTAATGCATCTTCACCATCAAAGATAATAATTTCTTGTCCAACTTCAACTCTTTCATTCTCATCTACCAATACTTTATCTACCACTCCTTTAGCCTTAGCACAAATTATTGTCTGGGATTGAGGCTCCACTGTACCAGTAGTTAAAATAGAAGACTCTATCTTACTTATAGTTGGCTTAATCGTTCTTACCTTTGGAATCTTTGACCCTTTAAAATAGATAAGGGGAATTATCCCACAAATGATAACAAAAATTACCAGAATAACTCTCTTCATCGTCATCATTTATCCATTATACCATAGATTTTCCAGAATTGCAAGTTTAAAAATGAATTGACAGAAATTCCCCAAGTTTTTCTAAGAGGATGGCAGATGAAGAGGAAGGTATAGAGAGGGCACTATTTCCCCTTTCCCCAAAAATCTTTTTTTGAGGTTAGTGTTTAATATTTTTGTTTAGGGAAC
>JBFMDD010000186.1:0-8370 GCA_040754115.1 bacterium | reverse complement strand
ATCAGATTGTCAAGCAAAAAAAGAAGCGAGGGCAAAAAAATATTTAACCTCTCACTCAATCTATCATAACTACTTGTCAACTATGAGGTTCTTGCCAGCCTTTTGCTACTGTCTGAATCACAGTTACCACGAATTAAACGAATTTTACGAATGGACACTAATTATTAGAATAATGGGTAGTGCTTTGTCACATTAATTGTTAAATCTAACCACAGAGAACACAGAATTTAAGAAAATAAGAAGATGAGAAGATAAGAGGATGAGATTTTTAAATCTTGATTTCTCAATTTCTTATCTTCTCAACTTCTTAACCTCTTCCTCCTTCGTGACCTCTGTGGTTTAATTCCTTTAATAATTTCTGTGACAGAGCAGTAGTTTGGTGTCTGGGTATCTATGTATCTGGGTTACATAGACTACCAGACACTGAGATACCCTTTTATTCGTCCAATTCGTGCAATTCGTGGTATATTTTATACTTTCCTATACGATCAAGAAAAAATTTATGTAAGTTGCAATTCAGACATAAGAAACCACACATATACACAGATTAATTTTTTAATATCTGAGTACATCTGTGTTTATCTGTGTTTATCTGTGTTTATCTGTGGTTTTATCTCATGTCTTGTGAGAGATTACCGATTCTTTTCTTGAAAATGACGATGGAATATGCAATTCATCACGATATTTAGCTACAGTTCTTGTGGCAATGTTTATACCTTGTTGGTGAAGTAGTACTGCAATTTTATTATCACTTAAAGGGCTTTGTTTGTTCTCTTGAGCTACTATTTCTTTTATCTTTTCTTTAACCGTGGTAATAGAAATTGCACCACCTTCTTTAGTCTGCATTCCTGTTTTAAAGAAGAATTTTAATGGATGTACTCCATGAGGGGTTTTAACAAATTTATTTGCAATAGCACGACTTACTGTACTTAAATGCAGATTAACTTCCTTTGCTATATCCTCTAACTTCATAGGGACGAGTTTCAAGATACCTTCTTGTAAAAATTCTTTTTGTGTATCAAATATTACCTTTGCCACATGCCTTAGTGTTTTTTTTCTATCTTCTATACATTTTAAGAAAAATACTGCCGCATTCATCTTTTTCTGGATATATTCATTTTCCGTAGCAGATAAGTTTTTCTCCTTTAATAACCTTTGATAATAAGGATTAACTCTTAAAGAAGGTATCCATTCATCATTAACTTCTAATTTAAGTCCTTCCTCCTTCGTATTTGAGATAATAATTTCTGGAATAACTTGTGGTGCTTGAAAATTTTCGTATAATCGAGCTGGTTTTGGCTCTAATAATTTAATAATCACCTCAACTAATTCTTTAACACGCTCTATTGAAATATTCATCTGAGCAGCAATTTGTTCGTATTTTTTATCTTGAATTGCAAATAGATGGTTTTCAATTAAAGGAGTTAGACTATCTTCCAATCCTAAGTCTTTAACTTGTATTAATAAACATTCCTTTAGGTCTCGGGCACCTACTCCTGTAGGTTCAAATTCCTGAATTTTACCTAATACCTTTTCAACCTCCGCTCTGCTAACTTTTACCTCATTGGCAATCTTATCCACAGAATAATGAAAATAACCATCTTCATTGATATTGTCAATAATTAATTCTCCTATTTCGTACTCCTTATTTGATATAGGAATCATACGAAGTTGTTGAAGTAAATATTCTCGAAGGGTTGGTTGCTGAGTAGGAATATTATCATATAGTGGTTTAATTTCAGTAGTAGCAGGTTCATGCATCATAGAATTTCTTGATGATTCAAAAAATTCTTCCCAGTTTATCTCTTCTTGTTTATTATATTCTTTTACAGTTGGAGGGTCAACAATTGGGAGTTGCAAAGTAGCAGTATCATTTTCTTCTAAAACAGGATTTTGAAGCATCTCCTCTTGTATTTTATCTATTAATTGCAGGTTAGAGAGCTGTAATATCTTTATTTTTAACTCCTGCTGTGGAGAGAGTTTTATTTGTTGTCGTTGCCTCTGATTAAGAGCTACTTTTTGATTTGGCATTGAAAAAAACCTCATAAATGGTAACTGGTTAAACGGTAATTGGTTAAATGATAATTAATTACCAGTTACCAATCAAGGAGTTACGGTCATAATCTTTCGTGCAATCTCAGGATATTTTGCAATAAATCTCAGTTCACAATCAACTAATGGTTTTTGAGTATGCACATTTGCATATCTAACTAATTCTAATATGTTATGAGCCTCTTCCTCGTCTTTAAATTTTATTTCTAATTTATCAGCCACATTTCGAAATCCTTTAATTCCAGAATATTCACCTGCCACAATCTGTCTTCCTGTCTCTATAATTTCAGGTTCACCGCGTCCTAATTCTTCAAAGTCATACAGTTCATAATTTCGTCTATTCTTTAATGCCCCATCTGCATGAATACCCGATTCATGAGCAAAGGCATTATCTCCAACAGCTACCTGATTTGGAAGGATAGGTATTTTGAATGCTAAAGAGGCATACTTAGCAATTTTCCATGCACAGGATAACTTTACCCGTTCATCTAAGACATATTTATTCTCAAATCCGCTTGACTTTTTTAATGCTAATATAGTTGATACTAAATCAGCATTTCCAGCTCTTTCACCCATACCATTTACAGTGGTATTAATATAAGCATCTACCCCACCATCAATAGCACCCTTTGCTCCTGCTACAGAACAAGCTACTGCCATGCCTAAATCATTGTGGCAGTGCAATTCAATGTCTATTCCCACCTCTTTAGCTAATAATTTCATCCGTTCATAAATGGTAAATGGGTCATCATAGCCTAAAGTATCGCAATATCTTATACGGTCTGCACCATGAGCCTTAGCCACTTGGGCAAATTCTATTAAAAACTCATCATCTGTTCTTGATGCATCTTCTGCATTTACCCCTACTGTCTTTATACCTTTTTCTTTAGCTCTATCCAAAGCATCAGTCATCATTTGTATTAGATTAGGTTTAGTATTACTTTCTTTTGGAGACCTAACTACCCTATCTCCAAATTTTCCCTTAGTCATTTGCTCCGATGTAGAGATAGAGATATTTAGATGTTTTACATTAGTATGTCTAATGCTCTCGTCTATATCTTCAACAATAGCTCTACACCAACCACTTAAAATAATGGGGTTAAGCACGCCCATCTCGGCTAATTCAAGGTTAGCATTAAGATAGTGTCTTTCATGACTGGTTACTGGAAAACCAAACTCACTCTGGTAAATACCCATTTCATTAAGATAGATATTAATCATTGTCTTTTCTAATTTAGCCAGTCCTAACTTAGCTGTCTGTACCCCATCTCTATTAGTAACATCAATAAGATATATTTTATTCTTTTTTTGTTCCATCTTTTTATCCTCCTAAGGCATCTTTAAATTTCTCAAAGAAGCCTTTTTCTGATTTAAATTCATCACCACTAATGTGTCCAAGTTCCTCAAGAAGTTGTTTTTGCCTTTCATTTAGTTTGGTAGGAGTAACTACAATTACTCTAACAAATTGGTCTCCTGTTCCATAACCGTGCAATGAAGGTATGCCTTTACCTTTCAATCGAAACACCGTATGTGTTTGAGTACCAGGAGGGATTTTCATTTTAATCTTCTGTCCATCTAAAGTAGGTACTTGAATTTCAACTCCTAATGCAGCCTGTGAGAAACTAATAGGTATCTCACAAATGATGTCATTTCCCTGTCGAATAAAGGTTTTATCCTCTTTAACAACAATAATGACATACAAATCTCCCGACTCAGCTCCATAAGTACCTCCCTCTCCTTCTCCTCTAAGTCTAATTCGTGACCCGGTATCTACTCCAGGGGGAATTTTAACACTTATCGTTCGAGATTTTGATATTTTACCCTTTCCATTACATCTATTACAAGGGGTGGTAACAATACTTCCTTCTCCATAGCATTTATTACAAGTCTTAGAAATAGAGAAGAATCCTTCAGAATATCTTATCTGTCCTGAGCCTTTGCATGTAGGGCATTCCTTTCTTCCAACACCAGGTTTAGCACCACTACCATTGCATATAGCACATGCTTCACTTCGCTCAATGGTAATTTTTTTTTCACAACCCAATGAGGCTTCCTTTAAACTAATCTCTAAGTCATATCTTAAATCTGCCCCTCGATAAGCCCTTCTGGCTCGTTGTGTGCGAGCTGTTCTTCCGAAGAAGTCTTCAAACATCCCTCCGCCAAAAAAGCTACTTAAAATATCCTCTACATCTGAAAAATGTGTAAAGTCAGACCATGTAAATCCACCTGCACCAAATACATTTTTCATTCCTTCATGCCCAAATTGGTCATATTGAGCACGCTTTTGAGAATCACTTAATACCTCGTAAGCCTCTGCTGCTTCTTTAAATTTTTCCTCTGCCTCTTTTTTATTATCAGGATTAACATCTGGATGGTATTTTTTAGCTAATCTACGATATGCATTTTTTATTTCTTCTTCAGAGGCATTTTTATTTACCCCTAAAATCTCATAATAATCTCTTTTTTTAGCCAAAGCCTCCGAATTTTCCTCCTTTTAAGGTATTTTCGGGACGGTTCATTTTATCGTTTTTTATATGATTTTTGTTGGAAAATGGAAATTAGAAATTGGGGTTTTATTTCTTTCCCTAATTTCCAATTTCTAATTTCAATCCGCAAGCTTTCAAACAAAAGTGAACCGTCCCGTATTTCCTTATTCTTCTACCTTATACTCCGCATCTACCACATCCTCTTTTTTCTCTTCTGCTTTTTTTTCTTCTTGTGGTGGTGGTTGTTGAGTTTGCTGTTGTGCCTGTTGAGCCTGAGCGTGTTTGTACATCTCTTCTGCTATTTTGTAAGATGCAGTAGTAAGCTCCTCCATTGCCTTTTTGATAGCCTCAATATCTTTACCTTCCAATGTTTTTCTTAAGTTAGCTATGGCATCCTCAATCTTTTTCTTTTCATCATAGGATACTTTATCACCATATTCTTTTAATGTTTTCTCAGTGGCATAAATTAGAGTATCTGCCTGATTACGCGTTTCTACTTCTTCTTTCTTCTTTTTATCCTCCTCAGCATGAGATTCTGCCTCTTTGACCAATTTTTCAACTTCTTCCTTAGATAATCCACTGGAAGGTGTAATTTTAATACTCTGTTCTTTTCCAGTACCTAAATCTTTAGCAGAAACACTAACAATACCATTAGCATCAATATCAAAAGTTACCTCAATTTGAGGCACTCCTCTTGGAGCAGGAGGAATACCAACTAAATCAAACCTGCCTAAACTTTTCATCCCAACATCATAAACCATAGTTCGTTCACCCTGCAAGACATTAATAGTTACTGCTGACTGATTATCAGCGGCAGTAGAAAAGATTTGAGATTTTTTAGTAGGGATAGTGGTATTTCGCTCGATTAATTTGGTAAATACCTGTCCCAATGTCTCAATTCCTAAAGATAGAGGTGTTACATCAAGAAGGAGTACATCTTTTACCTCACCCTTTAATACTCCAGCTTGAATAGCCGCACCTACAGCTACTACCTCATCAGGATTGACACCTTTATGAGGTTCTTTACCAAATAATTCTTTGACTACCTGCTGTACTTTAGGCATTCGAGTTTGTCCGCCAACTAAAACTACCTCATCAATCTCATTAGGTTTAAGTTTTGCATCTTCTAATGCTTGATGACATGGACCAATACTTTTATCAATCAAATCGTCAACTAACTCCTCTAATTTTGCCCTTGTCAGAGTAATATTCAGGTGTTTAGGTCCTGAAGCATCTGCAGTAATAAAAGGGAGATTAATCTCAGAAGAAACGGTAGTAGATAGTTCGCACTTAGCTTTTTCTGCCGCTTCTTTTAGTCGTTGCAAAGCCATCTTATCCCGGCGTAAGTCAATTCCTTGATCTTTTTTAAATTCCTCACATAAATAATCAATTATCTGCTGGTCAAAATCATCTCCCCCAAGATGAGTATTACCATTAGTAGCCTTTACCTCAAAAACCCCATCTCCAATTTCTAATATAGAGATGTCAAAAGTTCCACCACCTAAATCATAAACGGCTATTTTTTCATTTTTCTTTTTCTCTAACCCATAGGCTAATGAAGCAGCGGTTGGCTCGTTAATTATTCGTAACACCTCAAGTCCTGCAATTTTACCCGCATCTTTGGTTGCCTGTCGCTGCGAATCGTTAAAATATGCAGGCACAGTAATTACCGCCTGTGTTACCTTCTCACCTAAGTAACTTTCAGCATCCTCCTTTAATTTCCGCAATATCATGGAGGACACCTCAGGTGATGAATATTCTTTATCCATTACCTTTACACAGACATCACCATTTTTTGCCTCTACCACTTTAAATGGCACCTCTGATATTTCAGTCCCCACCTCTGCATACTTCCTTCCCATAAATCGTTTGATAGAATAGATAGTATTTTCTGGATTAGTAATTGCCTGTCTTTTAGCTATTTGACCTACTAACCTTTCACCTGTTTTGGTAAAACCAACTACCGAAGGAGTAATCCTTCCTCCTTCTGCATTAGCAATCACTTTTGGTTCTCCTCCTTCCATAATTGCTAAGCATGAATTAGTAGTTCCTAAATCGATTCCAACTACCTTTGCCATAATTTATCATCCTCCTTTCAATAAAAGTAGAGAGTAGAGAGTAGAGAGTAGAGAGTAGAGAGTAGAGAGTAGAGAGTAGAGAGAAAGAAGCATGAGAAGGAATCAGGTAATCTCTCTACCCTCTACTTTCTTACTTTTTTTTACTAACAGCTACTTGTGCTGCTCTGATTACTCTGTTATTCAACAAGTAACCTTTTCTTAATTCTTGAGCTATTGTGTCTTCAGGATGCTCATTAGACTCTACCTGCATCATTGCCTCATGGACTTTTGGGTCAAAATGTTTTCCTACTGTTTCTATAGTTGCAAGTCCATTTCTTACCAATACATCCTCTAATTGCTTACGAATCAACTCTACCCCTGGCAGGAAACTTTCCAGGTCATGTGATTTATGTACGCCATTTAATGCCCGATCAATACTATCCATCACCGGGAGTAATTCACATATTAGTCCTTCATTTGCAAATTTTATAAACTCAGCTCTTTGTTTTTCCTCTCTCTTTTTGTAGTTCTCAAACTCTGCCTTAAGTCGCCTGAGATGGTCAAGATATTCATCTGCCAGGCTACTTTGTTTTTCAAGGTGAGCTAACTTTTCTTTTGTAATTGTCACATTTTCCTCAACTTTAGTAGGTTCCTTTTCTTTCTCTTTAATCTCTGTACTCTTCTTCTTAGTCACTTCTTTCTCCTTGATATAACTGGATTTCTTAAGTCCTCTATTGGATTTCTTCCCTCCAGGGATACGAGTTAAATCTTTTTACTAAAAATTCACTCATGGTATCTCTAATAAATTTAACTACTGAAATAACATGGGAATATGCCATTCTTTTCGGACCTATTATTCCAATTGTACCTATCGGGTCACCTTCTATTTTATAAGTAGTGGTGATAACACTACATTCATAAAAATCTTCATGTGAATTCTCATGACCAATAGTAACACATACTTCTTTATCCTCTAAATGCTCCATTAAAATCTCATACAATAACTCTTTATTTTCATACAGCTTAAATAATTTTTTTATGCGTTCAATATTATTAAACTCAGGTTGCTCTAATAAATTACTAAATCCTTCAAGATATACCTTTTGTACTTTAGGTATCAAATTCATCCCTACATAATGAGAAAAAGTAGATAATAAATGAGGGGTTTTTTGAATCATATCCTCATATTCAGTAGTTTGTTCATACTCTTGAATAATATCTTCCTTTTCATCTTCTTCTAACGGTTCATCTTCCATCAATGAATCTACATATAATCGGTACCCTTTATCCGTTGGTATTCTACCAGCAGATGGGTAAGGTTGTGTGATATATTCAGTTTGTTCTAATTTTGCCATTACATTGCGTATAGTAGCTGGCGATAAATCAAACACATTTGCTAATGATTGAGAGCTAACAGGTCTACCAGTAAAAGTAAAATCATCAATAATAGTCTTTAAGATTCTATTACATCTTTCATTAAAACATGGATTTTTCATAATAACACCTCACAATTTTTTTAAAAAATTAGCACTCAAACTGATAGAGTGCTAATTTTTCTTTAATAGGATAGCATTTAATTTGGATTTTGTCAATAGATTTTTTTGTGTGTTCATAATTTTTTGTGTGAGAGCGTTGCGTAGGACTTAAAGCTATATCTATGGTCCCAGGCATTGCTTTACCTCATTTCTTGCCATCTTTTTGTTTCTGTTGACATTTTGGAGTCCCAAAAGACAACCCAGGGGGTCATTAACCAGTCGATAAAAGGGCATATCTTT
>JBFMDD010000185.1:0-4021 GCA_040754115.1 bacterium | reverse complement strand
TCATAATATTTCTTGCCTTAAGATTAGTTCCTTCGATGTAGCCAAGAGGGACTCTTTTTTCATAAATAAGCAATAATACCATATTTAGGGTATTGAAAAGATCCCTTACTCTATGGAACTTGTCAATCGATAATCTTTATTGAGGGACAATGGGCTTGAAAGCTATGGATAAATCCTTTCCATATCTCCATTACCCCATAAGTTATCTTCTTTGCCCTTCTCTTACCAAACTACTTCTAGAATGGCAATCGGTCTTTCTCTTTTCTTCCTTCCCCTCCATACAATACCTCAGGACCATTTGGTCCTTCAAGGCTACTTATCATATGCAAATCGTTATGCCCCTTTCCAACCGATTTCCATATCGCCCACAAAAAATCCTTGACATCCTACTAGCTCTGTAAGATAATCTTTATGTTGCATCGTTTGGCCTCCTTTTTTCAAGATTTAAGGAGGATAATATATTACCTAGAATAGATGCAACTTACCTTAAATTCTTTATTTACCCATTATATTCCGTGAAGAGCCGCATTTTTAAATTCATCGTGAATAAATTCTAAAAATGAAATTTTTGATGCAAAGTCAATATAAATATCATCTGGATTCCCCATTTATTTTTCTCCTTTTTCCATACGATAAATAAGCAGATATTTATGCGAAATATTTAGATTTTCTCTAATACCAATTTTATCCTCATTGTTTTCAATTGATATAACCACAATTTCTTTTATCTTTAATTCCCGCTGGTATCTAAGATGCTTTTCCACTTCTATACCCATGGGGAATATGGTACCATCTTTTAAACGAACATCGTTGCAAATTATAGCTAAGAAACCTTGATGGTTAATATATTTTACAAGATTATTAGTCATATTGCAAAAATTTTCAAAATCCTTTTTCGTGCTACAAGTTATAATCACCAGTGTCCTTGTGTTGTGTATATTGTCTATTTTATTAAGCGAATCAATAATACAATGCTTTTCTCCATTATATCGTTCAACTATGTTTTGAATCGTTTTGCTATACCAATCGTTAGAGTTAAAAATCCATACGGTTGTTGACTCTTGTTGACTTATTTTAATAGGTTTCCTGTAATCCTTCTTGAATTCTTTAACATCTTCTAAAATAACCTGGTTAGAAACCTCTAAACCTTTCTTAAAAACAGCCAGATATTCGTGTGCTAACAAAAGGAAATTATACTTAACGCTATTTTTGTACCAAAAACCTGTGGTTTTGCAGTTATACTGTCTTTTAACCACTAATTCCCTAAGCACAAAACCAGCCTTTAGGTATACATCAATTAACCAAAAGCCCAGCGGGATAACATGCCTTTTTTGTCTCATATCTCCTATTAATACTGCACAATACTTATTGTTCTTCAATACTCTATAGTTTTCTTCTGCCACTTTAGACATTTCATTAAGGAACTCATTTAATTCACAAAAGGATAAATCCTGCTTTTGATTATCTGTATAATGGATTATATTAGCATATGGTGGATGAGTACAAATCAAATCAATACTATCATTATTGATAGACGAAATATTCCTTGCATCACCGACTTTAAAATCAATCTTTACCGGTAAAGGACTATAAATTGGAAAATCAACATTTTCTTTTGCTAATTCTATTGCCTTTGAATTTATATCTATACCGATAAAATTTCGGTTAGTTAATTTACATTCCACACCAGTAGTACCAGCACCACAGAAACAATCCAATACTAAATCACCCTCTTTAGAATATCTTAGAATAACATTTCTTGGGATATAAGGTGACCAATTCCCTCGATAATTACCATTATGAGTTGCTCAATTCCCCCGAGATTTAAAACTCCAAACAGTAGTTGACTCTATGGAGAAGTTTTTAGATTGTAACATTTTTATTTCTTTCTTTAGAGTAGGGATAGAAACATTTACCCCTAATCTCTTTGTTATAACCTTCTCTATATACCGCAAATTGACATTGAATCTTTCGCCAATTTTTTGGTCAGTTAAACCAACTTTCTTTGCCTCAAATATTTGTTCTTCTATCAGGTTCTTCATAGTATACTCCTCTTATTTGAACAAATTATATAATGATAAGTAAGTATTCCATCAACACTTTTAAAAAATGCCCCTCTATGAATGATTTCATCTTTAGTCAGGAATTTGTGTTCATAGAAGGCAAATTCTAATTCAAAAACCTCTGAGGTATTAGGGAGTAATTCAAATTCTTTCGTCAATATAACTGAAGTTATTTTAGGTAAATTCGATATCGACTTAATCTCTGAAGTTGGCTCTGGTTGCATATTTAAACCTAAAAACTCTTTCCTGGTTATATCTGTTTTCACCATGTACTTCTTTCCTTAACCTACCATTTCATATAACTTATAGACTTATGAATCTATCTCTATTCCCCCATTTGCTTTTTGGCATGCCATTGATTGTTTTTCAATAATGATTAGAAAATCTGGATTCGTCTTCATTATGGTAAGTAAAATCAAAATTTGTCAAATATTTCATACAAATTACTCCCTGATTTGTCCATCACCTAAGATAATAAACTTAGTGGTAGTTAATTCTACCAGTCCCATTGGACCGCGGGCATGCAATTTTTGAGTGGAAATACCAATCTCTGCCCCTAATCCAAATTCACCACCATCGGTAAATCGTGTTGAGGCATTGACATAGACCGCAGAGGCATCTACCTCTTGCAAAAACCTTCTGGCATTTTGATAAGAAGAGGTAACAATGGCTTCAGAATGAGCAGAACCATATTTATTGATATGTTCAATTGCCTCATCAATAGAATCTACTACCTTAACGGCTAATATTAAATCAAGGTATTCTTTGTACCAGTCTTCTTCTGTTGCTTTAAGTATATCAGGCACAATTTCCTTAGTTTGACTGCAACCTCGGATTTCAACATTTGCCTTTTTAAGTTTAGCAATTATCTTGGGTAGAAATTCTTTGGCTATATTTTTATGGACTAACAAGGTTTCTATAGCATTACATACCCCAGGTCTTTGCACCTTAGCATTAAAAGAGATATTCACTGCCATATTTAAGTCTGCCTCTTTATCAACATATACATGGCAATTTCCTTCGCCATGTGCAATAATAGGTACTTTAGCCTCCTCGCCTATTGCCTCAATTAATCCTTTACCACCACGAAGTATGATGATATCTACTAAATGATTTAATTTAACTAATTCTCGTACTGCCTGCCTATCTGTAATTTCAATCAGTGAAATACTATTTTGTGGAATTCCAACCGCAGTGGCAGCACTGTCAAGTATTTTAGCGATAATTTTATTTGAGTTAATAGCCTCTGTGCCACCGCGTAGTATGACCGCATTACCAGATTTGAAGCATAATCCAGTCGCATCAGCAGTAACATTTGGTCTTGCTTCGTAAATAATACCTACCACCCCTAATGGCACTCGCATTTTACCCACTTGTAGTCCATTAGGTCTTTTCCACATAGATGTTATCTCCCCTACCGGGTCAGGTAATGAAGCTACATCTCGTAAGCCCATAGCCATTGCCTTTATTCGTTTTTCATTTAAAGAAAGTCTATCGATTAATGCAGAGGATAACCCTGTTTCTTTAGCATACTTAAGGTCTTTTTTATTTTCTTCAATAATCAAGTCCATTTGGTCTTCTAACGCCTTTGCCATCGCTAATAAAGCCTCATCTTTTATCTTAGAAGACAAATTAGCTAATTTAAAAGCTGCCTGTTTTGAATTAGTAGCAAGTTTACATATTTCATCTTTGATATTCATTTCTACCTCCAATTAAATTAATATGTATGGGTTTAGTAGGGGTCAGAGCCAATACTGTTCGGAATGAATTTTGTTTGTAATCGTTTTTAGCTTGACTTAATGCTATTTTATCATTAAGTTGGGTTGAGTTGATATTAACCTTAAATCGGCAAGTGACCTCTTCTCTATACCTTTAACCACTTGATATATAAATACTTAACTCATTAAAAAATCTGCAAATTTTTTAACAAAAATACTTGACATTGGTCTCCTCCTATG
>JBFMDD010000184.1:0-13239 GCA_040754115.1 bacterium | reverse complement strand
CACATTCAAGTTAGGTTTGCAAATTTGCCAAAGTTGAGTAATAATACAAATATTAAATTAAACCACGAAGCACACGAAGAACGCGAAGTAAAAAGGAAGGCGTAAAAGATATGTCTTAAAAATCTCCCTGCCCTTCGTGCCTCTTCGTGGTAAAAAATTGTGTAGAGATTTATGCGGTTAACTATAAGTAAAAATCCTGCAAAAATATTTGCAATTTTATTATAAATATTGTATAATATACGCAATAATAATGCACATATTATAAGAAGCATCTATGAACAAGGAATACTTGAAGAATGTAATTATTGACCAACAAAAAGACATTCTTGAGAAAATTATGAATACAAATGTCATATCCCGTGAAGGTGCGGATAGATGTGAAAGGTATATAAGATACCCGAATGTCTTGTTAATAACCGGGTTACGAAGAGCGGGTAAGTCATTCTTTGCCAGCCAGCTTGTGGAAAACAAAAAATATGCATATTTAAACTTTGATGATGAAAGATTGATTGAATTTAATATCCAGGATTTTAATCTTATTCTGGAATGTTTTTATGAACTCTATCCTGATTTTGAGTATTTGTTATTTGACGAAATACAAAATGTAGGTGGCTGGGAACTCTTTGTTAGTAGATTAAGGGATAAATACAAAATAATTATCACTGGTTCAAACGCAAATCTATTAAGTAAAGAAATGGCGACCCATTTAACAGGAAGGTATAGTGATTTTGTCCTATTTCCGATGAGTTTTAGAGAGTACCTTGATTACAATAATGTTGGGATTAAAAGAATATCATCATATTCTACCACTGAGCGAAGTAAGATTACTTCATTCTTTGACAGATATGTCAAGGAAAGTAGTATTTTTGATTATTATAAATTCGGTAAGGAGTTTTTAAGGAATTTATGGGCTTCTGTAATTGTCAAGGATATCACTATTCGTTACAAGATAAAGTATCCTTCAGTGTTGGAGAAACTATCTGTTATGCTGATAAATTATTTTACTTCTAAAATTTCTATTAGTAATTTAACCAGAAATCTAAAAGTAAAAAGTCCAAATACAATGGCTGAATATATAAGGTATCTGGAAAACAGTTTTCTCGTTTTTACATTAAATAAATTTTCATATAAAATCAAGGAACAGTTATCAACATTTAAAAAGATATATATTATGGACAATGGTTTTATTAATTCTATGATTTTTAATTTCAGTGAAAACAGAGGGAAACTCCTGGAAAACATTGTGGCTATTGAATTGAAGCGTAGAAGCATTAGAGACGATTTTGAAATATTTTACTGGGATAATTACTATGTAGAATGTGATTTTATAATAAAAAAGGGGAAACAAGTTATTTCTGCATATCAGGTATGTTCTGAACTAAATATCAATAATAAGGAAAGAGAGATTAGTGGATTAACTGCGGCAATGAAAGAATTTGGTTTAAAAAACGGCACGATTCTTACTGAATCAACAGAAGATGAAATATCAATAAACAGTTCTAAAATACAGGTAACACCAGTATGGAAATGGCTTTTGTCTGAATTTTAAAGGTAAAAATGATAGATAAAAGCTTCCACCAAATAACTGCCCAATTATGCAGTAAGGAGTGAGGGATTTCAATGGAGGAACTATATATACTCAACACCGTTACAAATTGCGATTTTAGAAACGGTTCACTTTAGCGTGAAAGCTTGCGGTTAAAAAATGGATATGAAATTAGAAATTTGGAAAAAGGGGAAAAAGAATTTCATGTATAACTAACTATATTTCTTATAATTAGAGGAAAATACTTCTTTTTCTTTATTTACACAAGAGATTGAAATACAAAGTGTTAGCGAAAAACGCAAAAGTTTAGTTAAGAGATTAAGATGATTAATTATTTATTATTAGTATTTATTTTATCCCTGATTATTGCCTTTTCTTGCAGATGGAATTGGTGGAGAAGGAATAAGCAAGGTATTCCTATCTTGATGTATCATAATATTGGCATTCCACCTAAAAAAGAAAAGAATAAGAAGTTATGGGTAAGTGCTAAAAAATTCAGCCATCAAATGGCTTATTTAAAAAAACATGGCTATAATTCTATTACCTTTGAAGAGCTAAAAAAAGGTTTTCTACCTCATAATCCTGTAATTATTACCTTTGATGATGGGGCTGAAAATAATTATACTCAAGCTTTCCCAATACTTAAAGAATATAATTTAAGAGCATGTATATTTTTACCCACACAGCGGTATGACCTCTCGATGGAGCAAATAAAAGAGATGCAGGCATACGGAATAGAATTTGGAGCACACACACAAACTCATCCAAATTTAGTCCAAATGATAGGGGATGAGAGAATAAAAGAAGAAATAGAAGGGTGCAAAAAGATATTAGAAGAAAGATTAAATACAAAAATTATTACCTTTGCCTATCCCTATGGTCAAGGGGTTTATGATGAGAAAATTAAACAAATGGTCAAAGGAGCAGGATACACGATTGCCTGTGGAATAAAACAGGGAAAAGTAAACTTGCCAGTAACTGATTGGTATAGCTTAAGACGATTGCTTGTGCGTGGCGATGACCTAATGGTTGACTTTATACTTAATCTAAAAAAAGGCAGAAGTAGATTTTAGGTGATGTATCAGCAAGGAGCACATAGGAAGTAAGAAGGGGATTCAGAACAAGTATAGGTTTATCCAAGAGTGTTATTATATTGAAGAGAGGATTGTTAGAAATGCAGATTGTAGTAGTTGGGGCAAGTCATAAAACTATGCCTATTAGATTACGGGAAAAACTTGCAATTCCAAAGACAAAATTAATAGAAGCATTAAAAGAACTAAATGTTCATATAAAAGAAAGTGTGATTTTATCTACTTGCAATCGGGTAGAGGTGTATTCTGCTACTCATGATCTCAAAGACACAATTGCAAAAATAACAAATTTCTTAGATAAATACTATCAGTTAGATGAGGTTAAATTTGAGAATTATCTATATATTTATCAAGATAAAGAGGCGGTAAAACATCTATTTGAGGTAGCGGCAAGTTTAGACTCAATGGTAGTTGGCGAACCACAAATTTTAGGACAGGTAAAAAAGGCATACGAGCAAGCGGTTAGTGCTAATGTAACTGGAACTTATCTGGATAATTTATTTCAAAAGGCTATATTAGTTGGGAAACGAGTAAGAAGCCAGACCGAAATTGGCAAAGGAGCGGTATCAGTTAGTTTTGCCGCAATAGAGTTAGTTAAGAAGATATTTAATTGGAAACAAAAAAGGCATTAATTATTGGTACTGGCAAAATGAGTGAGGAGACTGCTAAACTCTTATTTTCTAATAAAGTCAGTACTATTTTAGCTACGAGCAGAACCTACGAAAAGGCAGTAGAGATGGCTCATAAATTCTCAGGTAAGGTGATTAAATTCTCATGTAAGGTGATTAAATTTAATGAGCTATTTAACATATTGCCAGAAATAGATATTGTCATTAGCTCTACATCTGCACCGCATCTCATTATCAAAAAGGAAGATATAAAAAACTTAATGCCCAGACGCAAACATAAACCCACCCATACTCTTCATTGATATTGCCCTACCTCGGGATATTGACCCTGAGATTGGCGAGGTTGAGGGAATATATTTATATAATATAGATGATTTGCAAGCAGTAGCTCAATCTAATATCCAACAACGACAAAAAGAGATAACAAAATGCCAATTGATTATTGATAAAGAGACAAAGGAATTTTATCATTGGCTTAATTTTAGACAGCTATCTCCTATTATTTCATCATTAAAAGAAAAAATAGAGGCTATTCGACAAGAGGAATTACTAAAGGTCTTTTCTAAAGAAAAAAATATTACTCAAGAGGAAAAAGAAAGGATAGAATTAATCACATCAAAACTTACAGATAGATTGTTAAAAGAGCCAATTATTACACTTAAAAAATATGCCTCTTCAGAAGAGACTGCTTATGGTAAAATATTAACAGAATTGTTTAATCTTGATTTAAAGGATTCAATATGAAAAAAATAATTATTGGCAGCAGAGGCAGTAAATTGGCATTAGCCCAGGCTAATGAAGCCGCCTTACAACTTAAAAAATTATGCCAAAACACCCAGATAAGCATTAAAATCATCAAGACAAAAGGAGATAAAATAATAGATGTCCCGTTAGCTAAAATTGGTGGGAAGGGATTATTTATTAAGGAATTAGAGGAGGCTTTGTTAAGAAAAGAAATTGATATGGCAGTACATTCAATGACGGATGTACCAATAGAGCTGCATTCAGGATTAATGATTGGTGCAATAACCAAGCGGATTGATCCAAGAGATACGTTGATTTCTAAAGACTTCAAGCTGTTGAATGAATTACCATCTGGAGCGGTAATTGGCACAAGCAGTCTAAGGAGAAAAGTACAACTTACCTACTATCGAAATGATTTAAAAATTATAGATTTAAGAGGTAATTTAGATACAAGAATTAGGAAATTAACCAGCCAATCTGAACTTCAGGCAATCATAGTTGCTTTAGCAGGACTTCTTCGCATGGGTTGGGAAGGGAAGATAACTCAGGTTTTGTCCACAGATATTATTTTGCCACCAGCAGGCCAGGGCGTATTAGGAATAGAAATACGAGAAGATGATGCCAAGATAAAAGAAATAAAAGAAATAATAGGTAATTTGAATGATGAGGAAAGCTATTGGGCTGTTACTGGAGAGAGAGCATTCCTTAAAAAGTTGGGGGGTGGATGCCAAATTCCAGTAGGTGTATTAGGTTGTCTCCAATGTGAGATTTTAAAACTTGAGGGAATGGTTGAAGGGAAAAAAAGAAGATGCAATTAAGTTAGGAGAAGAGCTTGCCAGTGCCACTGTGATAGGGTATTATACTGGACACTGCCATTAACTGAGCTATTTAGGAACGGTTTATTTTCATCGTTTTCCCTGTAATTTCTTTTGGAAATTAGAAATTGGGTCTTCACTTCTTTCCCCAATTTCTAATTTCATATCCATTTTTTAACCGCAAGCTTTCACGCTAAAGTGAACCGTTTCTAAAATCGCAATTTGTAACGGTGTTGAGTATAATTTTACAGGTATTTACTTAATTGGTCGTAAATTTGCTTGGCAAATCCAAATTGGTCTGATTTAGCAATTAGTTTTGCATACTCATCATATAACATATCTTCAAAAATCTCTTCTGCGTAACCGCCGTGAAAAAGTGGAAGTTTATGAATAGAAGCACGCATCTCTTTTAATAATTGGTTGATAAAAATAGCCTCCAAATCGTAACTAACCTCTTTTAATCTTGCCTTTGCTTTCTCTTTATCCTGCACATTTTTAAGTACCGCAGCAAAGTCATTTGATTGGTTAGTTCTATTAACGAATTTGCCATCAATAAGATTAGTATTTAATAGTTCTATGGGTAATACATTAGGCATTATTTATCTCCTGTTATTTTACCACGAATTTAACGAATTCCTGAACCCCTGAGCCTGTCACGGGCAGGCTCTGTCAGGAATAGGTTTTGGCGATTCGATTATAGGTTATCGGTTATCAGTAATCAGGTTATCGGGTAATCAAGTGGGGTAGGATACCGATTACTGATTACCATCCTTGCGAGGGAGGTGTAATTTAATCATAGGAAATTGTCTGAAAATGAACCGTCCCTGAATTTGTGTCATTCGTGGTATATAAAGCTACATAATGATAATTTCAGCATGTAGGGCTCCAGCGGCTCTAATAGCCTGCAGTATGGCTATTAAATCTTCTGAAGTAGCACCAACTGAATTTAATGCGCTAACAATATCATTTATACTCACTCCAGGTGGAATTAGTACTACTTTTTCCTCTTTAGATTCAGTTTCAGCAGCACCCTTTACAACAAGACTTATATTTCCATGTGATACAGCCACCTCTGAAATGCGAATATCCTTACCCATTACTACTGTTCCTGTCCGCTCGTTTATAATCACCTTTGCTTGAGTATCAGGAGTTAAAGTTAGCTCTTCTAACCCGGCTATAAATTCAACTACATTTTCCTTATAAGTCTGTGGTATATTTACTAATACCAAAGAAGGTGCTAATGCCTTAGCGGTAGTTGGAGTAAATTTAGTGTTGATAGCCTTGGTTATTCTAAATGCAGTAGTGAAATCCGCCTCTTTAAGTATTAGAGAAATAGTATCTTCTTTCGCAATCGAACAGGTAACCTCTTTTTCAATAATTGCTCCTTGTGATATTTGAGCTACAGTCAGGTGTCTTTTACCACGCACCTTGCCACCCATAGAAATAGGTCCCTGAGCTAATGCATAGACTTCATTATCCGGGCCAAATAATGGTGTCTGAATCAACACACCACCCTCTAAACTCTTTGCATTCCCTAAAGATGCCACTACTATATCTATTTTATCTCCTACCATGGCAAATGGAGGTAACTGAGCAGTAACCATTACTGCCGCTACATTCTCTACTTCCATCTTCTCTTTATCTACTGAAATTCCTAACCGATTTAGCATATTAACAATCGACTGGGCAGTAAAAAAAGTACTTTTATCATCTCCTGTACCATCCAATCCCACTACCAGCCCATAACCAATTAATTGATTAGGTCTTATACCTTCTATCCTGCATAAATCCTTTAATCTAACTTCTGTCTCTATCTTTTCTATCTCCTCCTGTGCAAAGACAACTACACTTAGAAAAATAATTAATATAAAAATAATTAATCTTTGTATTAGTAACAACTCTTTACCCTCCTAAAATTAAAAATACTGATTACTGCTCACTGAATACACTGCTTACTCTAAAAAAGAATATTAACTATTTTCGTAAATAATCTGGTAATAATCCCTGGTTTTTCCTTATCTGAGAGGCTGGTTTTACCTTTATATTTAATTGAGGCGTCTAAAATATAAGTAGAAAGAATGGAATTATCCGCTTCAATATCTTCTGGTCTAATTGTTCCCGAAACAGTTAATAGTTGTTCTTCATTATTAATAAGTAAATTTTTACTTCCCTCAATAGCTAAATTCCCATTAGGTAAAACCTTTATTACTTGAGCAGTAACATTTGCCTTTAAAATCCCAGACCGACTTGTATCTGCATCACCTTTATATTTACTCTTTCCTTTAGCTCCAAAGTAAGGTATAAATTCCAATAGATTCTTTTTACCCTTTTCAACTGCTGTAGGACCACCAGATAGTTCTGCATCTTTAGATTTTTTAGTGGAGCTTTTTTGCATAGCCATAGCCGACTCAACCACCACTACAGTTATTATATCTCCTACCTTTTTAGCTTTATGGTCAACAAATAGACTTTCTTTATTGCCTTTTACCCAGAGTGATTCTGCCTCAAGTTCATACGCTCTGATCCATGAAAAGATGACTATAAAAAGAATAAGAAACACATAAAATTTATCTTTCTTTTTCATTATTTCCTCCTCTTTTAGAAGTAGAGAGTAGAGAGTAGAGAGTAGAGAGTAGAGAGTAGAGAGATTTTCTTTGCTACTTGCTACTATTTTCTATTTTACTACCACAGTTTTATTATCTTCAACAATACCACTAATTATTTTATTAGAATCGATATTTTTCACTTGAATTATATCACCTGCTCTTCCATTTTCTTTTGCCATTCCTTTTGCACCTACAATCAGGAATTCAGATTCTTTTTTAATAGTTACAATATCTCCTTGATTAATTAAAGGTGGAGTTTCTATTAAATCATAGGTCAATATTCTTCCTTCTTTAACAGAAGTTTTTAATCTCTTACCAATTACTTCCTCTAAGGGAACTGGACTAATATAGGTTACTTCCCTCTCCTGGATTTTTAAATCTAAAGGAGTTAGAAGATGATGTCGATTTAAAGGCTTATCTGTTATTACCACATTTGCAAATTCACGAATTTTAAATCCAAGCCTGATTGTCTGATATTTTGTCCCATTTACTTTTATATCTACTGGGATATACACCTGGCTTCTTAATTTCAGGTTATTTATTGAACTTAATTCAAATTCTACCTTTCCAGCAGGTAATACAATACTTTTGAAAGTCATTAAAGGCTCTATTTCTACTCGTCGATTGCCCTTAATTTTATCTAAAAGGTACTTTTGGGTTATTTTCGTTACTTCTTCTATATTCAATTTTTGGGAAGCGGTTGTTACTTCTACCTCATTAGCACCAGTTAATTTAAAATCTTCCTCTTTAATTTTTGCTTGCAAAATTCTTAATTTTACATAATCTTGTGAAATACATCTTCTTCTACCAGGTAAAGGTACTTTGCCAATATAAATATTATTTAGCGAGGAATCATTTGATTTAGCAATATCCTTGAGAAATATCTCCTCTCCACTCAAACATACCTCTTCTCTTAGTTCAATAGTAGCTAAAGCAAGAGATTTACCGTAAAACAAAGATACAAATAGCCATGTCAAAAAAATTATCTTTAATAGCTTGTTAATCATTTTTTATCTCTCCAAAGTTAACTTTTTTTGTCATTTTCTACTTCTCAGCCATTTTAATTGTCTGTTGAACCATATCAACTATATGATGAAAGAATTGAGAATCGAAGGTTATTCCATAGTAATACATATGATGTTCGTATCCTGTATTTTGGGATAGACTTATTCCACCAACTATATCAACAAATTTATTTATCTCAATATTTCCTCCTATCAAAAATAGATTTGGCTCTCCTTTTGTAGAAACTCCGATATGGAAATCAAGATGGTCTTTACACCAATTCCCAAACCCTTCATCAAATTCGTAAAAAGGATGTTCTTCTTCCACATCCTTTGAAGGAATCAAAAATCGAATTAATAACACATCCTTAATATCTTTACTTATACTTGGATGGTTATAGGTATCTTTCATTCGTACCTTCCCTAATCGAAAGGTATAATGTTTTTTCTCCTTCACTTGCGCAGTAGCAGTAGGAGTAGCAACAGAAGAAATCACATCAATTTCCTCCTGTGCTTGAACCAAACTTACCCCACTTAGGGAGTATAAAATACTTACACTGACCACCAATTTACTTAACACCTTTTTCATTATTAAATTACCTCCTTTTAAATCTCGAACGCTCTCGGATAAAATTGAGCGTTGATTTTATTAGCCCTTCCAAACAGAAGGAACAAGGATCAAGGTGCAAGGTGCAAGGAACAGGTTATTCAGATATCCCTTCCTAAAAGCTATATAAAGATGATGCTTGGTTTCTCATATTTCTGATAACGCTCGATTTATTCCTTCTAAATAGATATACTCCATCCTTCAGCAAGGTTTGCTGGGCTTGAGTTTGATGACCGAGGTATCTGCGACCCTAACTCGTAAAGTTCGTGTTTTGGAAATGTATAAGTGAACTCACATATCTCCAGATGTAATTCACACAACTTTTGGTATACCTCTAAATCCTCATAACTCCTTATCTTTCTCTTTTCCATTTACCTTAATCCTTGAACCTCGATCCTTGAACCTTTTTATCCGAAAATCTTCATCTCATTAAACTTTTATCTCTTCAATGTACTCACAATTCCTAACATTGAGTCTCCTGATTGAATAGCTTTTGAATTAAGCTCATAAGCCCGTTGAGCAATAATCATATTGACCATCTCATCAACTATATTCACATTTGACAATTCTAAGAATCCTTGAGCAATTCTACCAAATCCTTCTGCTCCCGGTGTACCGGTAACAGGGTCACCACTTGAAGCACTCTCTTTAAATATATTCTTACCAATAGGAGTTAATCCTGCTGGATTAGCAAATCTCACTAATTCAATTTTACCTACTTCTTGGGGTGTTTTTAGATCATTACCCACAATGACTATAACAGTTCCATCTTCGGTAATGGTAATTTGAGTAGTCCCAGAAGGAATACTTATTTCTGGCAGCAAAATATGTCCGTTAGAAGTAACCAATTTACCCTCTTGATCCATTTTAAAAGAGCCATCTCGTGTATAGCCAGTTGAGCCATCAGGCAAAAGCAATTGATAGAACCCATCTCCTTCTATTGCAATATCTAATGAATTCTGTGTTTCTTGCAAATTCCCTAATGAATGAATTTTCTGAGTGGCAGCAATAGATACACCATGTCCAACATGAATACCAGTGGGTAATACACTTCCAGTAGCTATAGGTGTACCTGGGGATTTTAATACTTCATAGATTAAGTCTTCAAAATCTACTCGTGATTTTTTAAATCCAGCAGTATTGACATTAGCAAGATTATTAGCAATAGTATCCAGGTTAAACTGTTGTCCAGTCATCCCCGTTGCCGCAGTCCATAATGAACGCATCATTTTAAAATACCCCCTTTTTCAGTGATTAGTAGTCAGTAATCAGTAATTCCCTATCCTCTGTCTTCTGTCTTCTGTCTTCTGTCTTCTGTCTTCTGTCCTCTGTCTTCTGTCCTCTGTCTTCTGTTTATGTTATCCTCCCCACTTCTGTCACTGCTGTGCGTAAAGTATCATCAAAAGAGCTTACTGCTCGTTGGCTAATTTCATATATTCGTTGTATTTCTATCATCTTTACCATCTCTTCAACAGGATTTACATTTGACTTTTCAAGGTAACCTTGTAGGATTTTAGGTTGAGAAATCAGTTGAGGTTCACCTGCGTAGGTGGTAGCTTCAAACAAAGTATTACCTCTTTTATTCAATCCTTTTTTATCTTTAAAATCAACTATTTTAAGTAAATCTATCTCAAGAGGTGATTTCCAATCCTTAGTAGCACTTATCATCACCCGCCCATTTTCCTGAACATGGAAATTTCCTTGTCCAACTTGAATATATCCTTTTAATCCTAAAACCTTATATCCATCTTTAGTCACCAAATATCCCTGTGCATCAATAGTAAAAGTACCATTACGGGTATAAAAAGTCTCATTATTTGGTCCTTCGATAGTAAAAAAACCTTTTCCTGAAATAGCGAGGTCAAATTCATTATCGGTTTTTTGAATAGGCCCCTGGGAATGTAGAGTAGCTATTTCATCTACCCCTACTCCTGTTCCAAGAGGTCCAACTTTTGGTCTTTGATCTAATAGTCCTTCGGAAGTCATAATATAATTATCATAAAGGCGATGAATTAGGAGTTGGTGAAATGGCATAAATATCGTTTCATCCTTTTTATACCCTGATGTATTTACATTAGCCAGGTTATTCGCCACCACATCCAAATCTGTCCATTGGGCTAACATACCCATAGTGCCAGTGTATAATCCTCTAATCATAGTTTTCTCCTTTAGAAATTCGTTTAATTTGTGCACCTAATTTAGCCAATTTTTCTTCCATATATTCATATCCTCTATCTAAATGTTCTATTCCTGATATTTGTGTTTCTCCCTTAGCAACCAATCCTGCCAAAATCAAAGCTGCACTTGCTCTTAAATCCGTTGCATTAACTTGTGCTCCACTTAGAGTTTTTACTCCTCGTACTATTGCGGTATGATTGTCCACCTTAATATCCGCTCCCATACGACATAACTCACCTACATGCATAAATCTATTCTCAAATACAGATTCCATAATAACACTTATACCTTTTGTAACAGCCATCAAAACCATAAATTGAGCCTGGAGGTCTGTTGGAAAACCTGGATATGGCATAGTTCTTATATTCACTGGTGAAAGGTCTTTTTTTACATATACACGCATCCCTTCCTCCTTTTTTTCAAATATTACCCCTGCCTCCTCCAATTTAGTCACAACTGTATGTAGATGGTCAAATTCTGCTTCTTCAAAGATAATATCTCCTTTAGTTATAGCGGTTGCTATGGCATAAGTTCCTGTTTCAATTCTATCTGGGATAATTTGATGTGTAGTACTTTTCAATTCCTTCACTCCTATAATTTTTATTGTATCCGAGCCTGCACTACAGATTTTCGCCCCCGCCTTATTTAAAAAATTAGCCAACTCTACAATTTCTGGCTCTTTTGCTGCATTATCAATAATCGTTTCGCCTGTAGATAAGCATGCTGCCATCATTAAATTCTCAGTTGCACCCACTGATGGAAAATCAAGATATATTTCAGTTCCCTTTAATTTTTTAGCTGATAATTTTACATATCCTTGCTCTATAGATACATCAGCACCTAATTTGCTTAATCCAGCCAAGTGTAGATTAATAGGTCTTAATCCAATATTACATCCGCCTGGCAATGGTACTGATGCCTTACCAAATCTTGCTAATAAACCTCCCATGACTAATGCTGATGCACGCATCTTGCGTACCTGTTCATAAGGAGCCTCATATTTATTCAGATTAGCGGTATTTATCACCGCATCTTTTCCCTTTACCTCAAAATCAGCTCCTAAGATGCGTAATACTTCAAACATAGTCTGAATATCCAAAAGAGAGGGTAAGTTTATCAAGGTAATCGCTTCTGGTATAAGAATAGTAGCGGCTAAGATAGGTAGAGCTGCATTTTTAGCACCTGAGATTTTAACTTTGCCTCTAAGTCTCTTACCCCCTCTTATGATAATCTTTGTAGATTCCATTACACTATAATAATCGGTAAATTCATCAAATTTCTTTAATTTTTAATTAAAAATTATGTAAGCGTTCAGGTGTAAGTAAGGGAAAAAATATTAAAAATTTTGGGACGGTTCACTTTTGTTTGAAAGCTTGCGGAAAGAAAAGAGAGTTGAAATTGGAAATTCGAAATTAGAAATTAGGGAGAGAAGTAAAAGCCCAATTTCTAATTTCCAATGTAACCGTTCAGGGTTCCCGGTTCAAGGTTCAGGGTTGAGGGTGTACTCCTGAGTTGATTTGATTAGCTGTTTGTCAGGATTTGATATTTTTAAAGCATCTAATCTTTATCGCTTAGTAACCTTGAACCCTGAACATGGAACCTTGAACCTGATAAACTGCAAAATTCTTAGCTACCTGAACGGTTACCAAGAATCTATCCTCTCAAGATGTAGGTAACGATAAAGTACTCTCCTGACAAAAAAACCCAACCTTCGCTAAAAAGGTTGGGTAAAAAGGTATTTCTTTCTATTCCCTTCCCACGAAGGTACTTATCCTGATAAGATAGTCGACCGGACTACTTAAGATTTAAGATTACCGTTGCGGGGCAGTACCTTGAATCTCACAAGGATTTCCTCTACCTATCTGATATTTTAAATAAATTTACTTTGCAATAGATATAAGAATACTGATATAAGTAAATCCTACACCCATTACAGCAATTACTATCCCAAAAAGCCATCCTATTCTTTTATGAATCTTCTCAAATCTTTCATCCATCTTCTCAAGCCTCCCCCTTTAT